>JAEWNX010000324.1 GCA_023461135.1 Pseudomonadota bacterium | reverse complement strand
ATCTACACTCGACTAGTCGTCGGCAGGGTCAGTTGTTTATAAGAGACAGACGCCGAGGTCCTCGAGGAGATCGCGCTCGCGCTGGCGGCGATGACCGATGCGCGGGGACGCAAGCTGGAAGTGGTGCGCATTCCGGGCCCAGGCGTTGTGCTCGACGAAGACGGCGACGCCGTCGCCGCGAGCCATATGAACTTCCTGATTGGCAACACCACTGTCGTGGCGCCGACGTACTCCGCCAGCGGCGAAGCGGCGCTCAAAGCGCTGAAGCAGCTATTCCCGGACCGCAAGATCGTGGGCCTGCCGTCGCGCGCCATCCTCACCGGCGGCGGTTCATTCCACTGCATCACTCAACAAGAGCCTTCTTGAGATGACGAACACCATCAAAGTCGCCGCGCTGCAAGCCGCCTTCGGCGAGGACATGACGGCGAACATCGCCAAGGTGGAAAAGCTCGTGCGCGCCGCTGCAAAGCAAGGCGCGCAAGTCATCCTGCCACCAGAACTCTTCCAAGGCCCGTACTTCTGCACGTCACAGGAAGAGAAGTGGTTCGCGACCGCCTATCCAGCGGCGACCCATCCGGCCGTCGTCGCGCTGCAGCCTGTCGCGAAAGAACTCGGCGTCGCCATTCCTGTCTCGATCTTCGAGCGCGATGGGCCGGCGTATTACAACTCGCTCGTCATGCTCGACGCGGACGGCAGCCAGCTCGGCGTCTATCGCAAGAGTCACATCCCTGACGGCCCCGGCTATCAGGAGAAGTACTATTTCCGCCCCGGCGACACCGGCTTCAAAGTCTGGGACACCAAGTTCGGCCGCATCGGCGTCGGCATTTGCTGGGACCAGTGGTTTCCCGAAACCGCACGCGCCATGGCGCTGATGGGCGCGCAAGTGTTGTTCTACCCGACCGCCATCGGCTCAGAGCCGCATGACGCATCGCTGGACACGCGCGAGCCGTGGCGGCGCGCGATGCAAGGCCATGCAGTATCCAACGTGATCCCCGTCGTTGCCAGCAACCGCATCGGCACGGAGAAGGTCGGCGCCAACACGCAGACCTATTACGGCTCCAGCTTCATCGCCGACCATCGCGGCGATCTTGTCGAAGAACTCGGGCGCACCGAAGAGGGCGCGATCATGCACGAATTCGATCTCGATTTCCTCGACCGCCACCGCGCCGCCTGGGGCTTCTTCCGCGACCGCCGGACGGAGTTTTATCGCTAGTGACGCAAACGCTCCGCATCGACTTCGTCTCCGACATCGCCTGCCCATGGTGTGTGATCGGCCTCCGGTCGTTACTGCAGGCGATCGCAAACATCGGCGGCGAAGTGAACGCGCAGATTCGCTTCTCGCCGTTCGAACTCAATCCGGACATGCCGCCGGAAGGGGAGAACACCACCGAGCACGTGCAGAAAAAGTACGGCTCAAGCGCTGAGCGCTCCGCCGCCGCGCGCCAAGCCATCCTGGAGCGCGGTGACGCCGTCGGCTTTATCTTCAACTACAGCTCCGAAAGCCGCATCTGGAACACGTTCGATGCGCACCGGCTGCTCGCCTGGGCGCTCACGCAGGGCAAGCAACTTGAGCTGAAAGAGGCGCTGTTTAAGTCGAACTTCACCGACCAACGCCCCACCAGCGATCACGCCACGCTCGTCGACGCTGCACGCGAAGCCGGTCTCGATCCCGAAAAAGCCCGAGACGTTCTCACTTCCGATGCGTTCGCCGCGGAGGTCCGCGCCGAAGAGGATCACTGGCGCGCAAATGGCATTCACGCGGTTCCCTCGGTGATCCTGAACAACCGCTGGCTGATCCAAGGCGGCCAGCCGCCGAAAGTGTTCGAGCAGGCCATTCGCGACATTCTGAGCGGCGCGGCGCGCCAAGCTTAGTTAACAGCGCGCGCGCCCGGCGTACCGTGTGAGGCGATACGCCCTCTGCCAGCAAGCGATTGAGTTGAGCCGCGCCGCTGGTAGGAGAGAGGCGGGAGCACCCGTTGTCCTTGAAGGCGCAAGTCAAATCCGTGCTCAGCCCGATGGTGCGGGCTGCGTGGCCTGTCGTCGAGACGATGGGGGAATGGGAAGCGCGCGCCACACGCCGCGGGTTGGATGTGCGCTGGTCCACGGAATGGACGCCGGAATTCGACGCAGCTTTGGAAACGCTGCCATCGCTGCCGAACTGCCCGCACGATCTCTACCGCGAGCTCCTGAAGCCGACGCGAGCGCAGAAGCGGCATGCGCTGATATTGGAGGACCGCAAGCCTTCGGCGATCATCTCGCTCCGCCACTGCGCACGCCACTGGGAGCCTGTGGTTTACCAATGCATGCCGTTCGCGATTGCGCCAGCAATCGATAGGGCTGCGCTCGCCCGCGCGCTGCACGCGCTCGGCATGGAAGTGCGCGTACCGGCAGGCATGGGCGAAGAGATCAGCGATCTGCACCCGAGCGATTGCTGGTCCTACACGTGGCATAAGATCGAGGTGCAGGGCGATTACGAGGCGCACTGGCGCGCAAAGAAACGCCAGTACACGGTGCGCCGTGCGCGCAAGGAAACCGCGCACATGCAGCGCCGTGTCGGCGGGGCAGGCGATCTTGAGTGGGTCGTCGAGCAATGGCGAGAGCAGTGGAAGGACGATCCCGGGCAGGAGGTCGTCGCCGCCGATGACCGGTTAAATTTCTGGAGCGCGCTCGCCTGGCGCGGTGAGGCGCGCGCGCTCAAGGTGCACACGTTGATGCTGGCGGACGGCGAACGCCGCGTCTCCGGTCTCGTCATCACCAGCAAGGGCGACACGGCGATGATCCAGTGCGGCGGGCGCGACCCGGAGTTCGAGGACGCGTACTCGGCCGCCGCCGTGCAGATCTTCGCTGCGGAATGGGCCAAGACCGCTAGCTTTCGCGTGCTCGACATCGCCGGCGGGCCATACAAGCGGCTGTGGGGGCCAGAAGGCGGATTGCGCTACGGCGCGGTCTTCCGTCCGCGCGTGATGAGCGCGCTGTCCTGGGCTTGCACGTACTGAGCTAGCGCCAGCGCAGGATGTCGGCCAGGCGTTCGCACGCTTGCTTGCAGACCAAGCTTGTCCGCGCGCAGTTTGCGGCCGTTTCCATCCGGTGGTTTGCGCATTCTGCGGCGCATTCACCGCAGGCCTTGGCGCACGCCCGCAAGAGTGCAGCGAGCGCGCGGGCGTCGCCGCCGCAATAGCGCGAGGCGACCTGCGCCGTCGCGCGGCAAACGTCGGCGCAATCGCAGCACACGAGTTCGCACGCCCGGAATGTGTCGCTGAGGCCGCTCGCGGCGAGAGTCTTGGCGCATGACGTCGACGCATCGGCGCAATCGCGGCAGAGCTCGACGAGAACAGCCAGTTGGTTGTTCAAACTGATCGCGCTGGCCGACGGCATCAGGTCCCCGCTCTGCCGCGGCATCAAAGGCGCGGCCGCGGCGGCAGTCGAGGTATTTTTCTAACGTATCGTGCGTTATCGCTCCGTCCTTCGCCCATCGCGCGAGCCGCCGACCGGTTGGCGCCGGAAAAAGCGTTCGAATGCGCTAGCGTACAGCCGCCATTGCGCTGTCGATCACTGCCTCCTCCGGCGCCGAAAGTGCCGAACGCAGGCCGGGCGGGCGGTCGGTTTCCGGCATGCCGTTGATCGCCCATGCAAGCGTGGTCCTGTCGCGCGCATTCCAGAACAGGCCGGTCATCCAGCCGTACGCGTCGCCAAGATGGCCGCGCCAATCGCGCGTGCTCGCGCCGAAGAAATTGTCGCCCGGCGAGGCGCCGGGCGCGTTGCGTGCGAGCGCGACGTGCACACCAAGCCCGAAGCTCTGATACCAGCCGCGTTCCGTCATTCCGTTCGGTGCGCTGGGGTCGAACGTCCAGTACGGCGTGCTCATCAGCGCGAGCGACCCGGCGCCTGCGAGCGGGGCGCCGTCTAGATAGGAGCGCGCGAGCCGGTCCATGTCGGAAACGCTCACGCGCAATCCCCCGTGCGGCGCAAATGCAAAGCCGTTGAGCCCTACGCTGTAATCCGCCTCCGTGGCCGCATCGTTGTTCTCGCCGCGATAGAACGCGATCTCCGGAGCGCGGGGCGGCGCGCCGTCAACCTGCGCCGACCATTCAGAACCATCCCAACGGCACGCCGCCGCGGCGCGGTTGCGCTTGGCCGGTGAGACGCCGCTCCAATTGTAGCCGATGTCGAGGTCTAGCGGTTCGAACAGGGTTTCGCGCATGAACCGGTCGAAGCGTACGCCCGTCACCCGTTCGACGATTTGCGCGACGACGGCGAAGTTGGTGTCGCTGTAGCTGAACCAGTGTCCGGGCGGCTCGGCGGGCGGTGCAAACCATCCGCCGTAATTCGCTTCGTGCGCGGCCTCGCGCAGGCGCGAGAGCAGCGGGCGATCGAACGGCACAGGAAAGTCCGCACCGTTCCGCAGTCCGCTCGTATGCGAGAGCAGCATGCGCGAGGTGATCGCCACCTCCGGAAAAGCGGGATGGCGCAGCGTTTCGCCGAGGTGCGTGGAAACATCCGCGTCAAGATCGATGCGCCCCTGGGAGACGAGCGACATGAACCCCGTCGCCGTCACCATTTTCGAGACAGAAGCAACGCGGAACGGCTGATCCAGCTCAAAACTCCGCCAGCGCCCATGCACCAGGGCCTGTCCCTCCGCACGCCGGCTCACGGCGGCCCCACGGCGCGCAATGAAGCCCGCGGAGAGCATGCCCGGCATCGACTGCAACAAAGATGGGCCGCGATCGAACAGCGCGCCGAGCAGCTTCTGGCCGAACCCGCGCCGCGACCACATCAGCGCGCGCCCAAAAGCGCCAGGACTTCATCGCGAACGCGCGCATCGCTGTAAGCGAGGACTTGCCCGCCTTGCGCCGCGTCACCGCCGTCCCAATTGCACACGCCGCCGCCGGCGCCGGTGAGGATTGGGATGAGCGCCTGGATGTCGAACGGCTTCAACCCGCTCTCGAGCACACAATCAAGGTGGCCAGCCGCGATCATAGCGTACGCGTAGCAATCGTATCCGTAACGCGTGAGTTTCGCTCTGCTGCGCACATGCCCAAACGTCTCCGCTTCTGCGCCCTGGAAGAGATCGGGGCTGGTTGTTGAGAGGATTGCGTCTGAGAGTGCGGCGCACCTGCGCGTTTTCAGCGCCCGCCGGGCGCCGCGAAAAACAATATCCGCGCCGTCATTCCAGCCGCGATAGCGCTCATCCAGATAAGGCTGATCCATGACGCCGAGGATCGGCTTGCCCTCATACGCCAGCGCAATCAGCACGCCCCACGTCGGCAGCCCCGCGATGAACGCCCGCGTGCCGTCAATTGGATCGAGCACCCACTCATAACCATCGCGTGACGGCGTGCGCTCGAACTCTTCGCCCAGCACGCCATGTTCAGGAAATTCCCGCTCGATCAGCGCACGCATAGCCGCTTCCGAGGCTCGATCCGCCTCCGTCACCGGATCGAACCCGTCCGCGCTCTTGTTTTCGCACGCGCCGCCGGAGCGGAAATGCGGAAGGATCGCCGCGCGCGCCGCGTCGGCGAGCGCATCGGCGAACGCAAGAAGGCGCGGGATATCGTGCTCGGCCACGTCTCGGCGCTAACACACAGAAAACGGGCCCGCCAGGGGCGAGCCCGTTCACTTATCCACTTGGCGACGGGAGGGGTTAGGCCGCGTCGGTGGACTCGTCTTGCAGCGCCTTGGCGAGATCCAAGAGGCGGCGGCGCGGACGTTCACCGAGCTTGTAGTAAGCGCGGATCAGTTCGAGCGTTTCCTTTTGCGAAAGCACGTCGGCCGCGATGAGGTCGCGGTCGTTGGCCGGCGCGCCCGGCGCATTGGCCGGAGCGTTCAGTTGTTGCAGGCCTTCGAAGAAATAGTTGACGGGCACGTTGAGCGCGACGGCGAGTTCGTAAAGACGAGACGCCGTGACGCGGTTCGCGCCGCATTCGTATTTTTGGATTTGCTGGAAGCGGATGCCGATGGACTCAGCCAGCTGTTGCTGGGTGAGGCCCAGAAGCCGGCGACGGCGGCGAAGCCGCTTGCCGACATGGAGGTCGATGGCGTTAGCCATGGTAGTGCGCCCTTGATACGCGGCGGTTCCCCCACTGGGCCCGCCTGTTTTGCGAAAAGGGAGAGAGCAAGGTCCATTCCGCGCGAAACGGGCGCGCTTTGCCTGTTTACGAGGGTGAACGAGGAGTTACGGCGTCTTCACGCGCGAAGTGTGTGCGAAAACGAAGCGGTACGAATCGTGGTGAACACACACGGCGCCACGGTTTGGCCTTCACACCGCCGCGCACCGCGCACGTTCGCGCGAAAAACTTGGGCCTGAAGAGGCGGATGATGAAGAAGTTTCTCCTGATCGCTGCGCTGGCAATGCTTGGCGCTTGCGCGTCAACGCAACGGACGCTGAGCTACAATGCCGGCATGCCGGACGCCGACGTGTGGGTTGGCGAAGATCGTTACCAGGTCTGGTTTCACGACACCGATCAGACCGTGCTCGTGCAACGCGGCGAGCCGCATCCGCTGGGGCAGCTTATGGCGCAGAACATGACGGTTTACGCGCAGGACCGATCGCCGGGCATTCTGTGGTGGGGCCAGGCGGCGAACGCGGTGTTGCGCCCGATCGGGTGCTACGCGACGGAAGTGACCGGCGCCGATCAGATGCGCGAGGTGCAGTACACGTGCCCGAACCCGGTGGATGTCGCCGCGCAGGTCGTGGCGCATCGGGAAGAATGGCGCCGCGGCGTGCGCGTGGCTGCGCCGCAGAGCTAAAGGAGCGCGGGTCTTCAGACCCGCATTCCACTAACGGTCGGAGTAATAGCGGGTCTGAATACCCGCGCTCCTTGTTAACCAGCTTCCTTCGCCCGCGCCGCTTTCTTGCGTTCGTTCGGATCCAGGTACGCTTTTCGCAAGCGGATCGCCGCCGGCGTTACTTCGACCAGTTCGTCGTCTTCGATCCAGGCCATGGCTTGTTCGAGGGTGAGGCGGCGCGGCGGCGTTAGTCGGATGCTTTCATCTTTGCCGCTGGCGCGCACGTTCGTGAGCTTCTTGCCCTTGAGCGGATTTACGTCGAGGTCTTCGCCGCGGCTGTTTTCGCCGATGATCATGCCTTCATAGACGTCTTCGCCGTCGGCGATGAACATCTCGCCACGTTCTTCCAGATTCCACAGCGCATAGGCGGTGGATTGGCCCTTGTCGTTGGAGATCAGAGCGCCGTTGCGGCGGCCGGCGATTTCACCGCGCCAGGGCGCCCATTCGTGGAAGATGCGGTTCATCACGCCTGAGCCGCGCGTGTCGGTGAGGAATTCGCCGTGATAGCCGACCATGCCGCGCGAGGGCGCGTACATGATGAGCCGCGTCTTGCCGCCGCCTGACGGGCGCATGTCCTGCAGCTCGGCTTTGCGCAGGCTCATCTTTTCGATGACGACGCCGGTGTATTCGTCGTCGACATCGATGGTGACTTCCTCGATCGGCTCAAGCGTCTGGCCGTTCTCGCTGCGCGTGAGCACTTTGGGGCGCGAGAGCGAGAGCTCGAAGCCTTCGCGGCGCATGGTTTCGACGAGCACGCCGAGCTGAAGTTCGCCGCGGCCGGCGACTTCATAGGCGTCTTTGCTGGGCGTTTCGGTGACGCGGATGGCGACGTTGGACTCCGCTTCCGCAAGCAACCGCGCGCGGATGACGCGACTCTGCACCTTGTCGCCGGCGCGGCCGGCGAGCGGGGAATCGTTGATCGACACGGTGATCGCGAGCGTCGGCGGATCGATTGGCGTCGAGGGCAGGGGCGAGGCGAGGTCGGTTGCGCCGATTGTGTCGGCGACGGTGGTGTCGACCAGGCCCGCAATTGCGATGATGTCGCCGGCTTCGGCGCTTTCCACCGGCACGCGCTTCAAGCCGCGGAATGACAGCAGCTTCGTCAGGCGGCCGCGCTCGATCTCTTTGCCATCGCGGCCCAGCGCTTTGACGTTGTCGCCGACTTTCACGCGGCCGGCTTCGACGCGGCCCGTCAGCACGCGGCCGAGGAACGGGTCTGAATCCAGCATCGTGACGAGAAACGCGAACGGCTCATCCTTGCGCGTGGTTGGCTCCGGTTCCGGCACATGGCGCACGATGAGTTCGAAGAGGGGCGTCAGATCCTTGTTCTCGCCGCTCATATCCGTCTTGGCCCAGCCTTCCTTGCCGGACGCGTAGAGGATCGGGAAATCGGCTTGCTCGTCGCTGGCGCCGAGCGCGAGGAAGAGTTCGAAAATCTCGTTCAGCGCGCGATCGGGTTCGGCGCTTGGGCGATCGACCTTGTTCAGCACCACCATCGGCCTGAGGCCGCGCTTCAGCGCTTTCGACAGCACGAACTTGGTTTGCGGCATCACGCCTTCGGACGCGTCGACCAAGATCACGCAGCCATCGACCATGCCGAGAATGCGTTCGACTTCGCCCCCGAAATCCGCGTGGCCCGGCGTATCGACGATGTTCAGCCGATATTCTTGGCCGTCCTTCGCCCACAGAATCGACGTGCACTTGGCGAGAATGGTGATGCCGCGCTCGCGCTCGAGGTCGTTCGAGTCCATGGCGCGCTCGGCCACCTTCTGGTTCTCGCGGAAGGAGCCGGACTGTTTCAGAAGCTCGTCCACCAGGGTCGTCTTGCCGTGGTCGAC
>JAEWNX010000323.1 GCA_023461135.1 Pseudomonadota bacterium | reverse complement strand
ATCGCCGTCGGCCGCGACCCCGGCGCCGATTGGCACATCGATGACGCCGCGTGCGAAATTTCGCGCCGCCATTGCGCGATCCTCGTCTGCGAAGAGGGCGTTCGGGTGCGCGACACAAGCGCCAACGGCGTGTTCGTCGGCGCCGCGCGCCGGCGCATTGCCAAAGACGTCGACGTGACGCTCGCTCCCGATGAGCCGATCCATCTCGGCCAGTACATGATCGTCGTGGCCCCGGGAGAGCCTGCCAACGACGCGAAAGAGCAGGACGCTCCGATCGACGCGCCATTCCATTCCCCGATCCTGCGCGAACCGGAGGTCTCAGCCTCGTCCTTCAGCGTTCGCAGCGCCTGGAGCGAAACACAGCTCGCGCCCGCCGCCGCCGATCGGCCTCGCATGCCGGACGCAGCCTTGCTCGAAGCGTTTTGCGAGGGGGCTGGCATCGATCCGTCCGTGTTCGCCGCCGAAGTCCCCGCCGACGTGATGCGTCGCGCGGGCGAAGCGTATCGCCAGGCTGTGATCGGTCTTTGCGACCTGATGGGCGAGCGCACGTCGGTGAAATCCGCCTACCGGATGGACCGCACGACGGTCAGCGCCAGCGGCAACAATCCGTTCAAGTGGGCTGATGCGCATCGCGTCGGTATCGATATCCTGCGCGCCGGCAATGGTTCTTTCCTCGCCGGGGCCGGTGCGATGAAGGAATCCTTCGAGGACCTGAAGAAGCATCTGCTCTGCCTGGTCGCCGGCTCGCGCGCCGCGGTCGCCGCCACGCTCGAAGAAGTCGCTCCCTCGCGTGTCGAAGAGGGCCTTAAGGGCCAGTCGATGCTGTTCCAGACGAAAGTCGACGCCTGTTGGCGCGAATTCTTGAAGCGCCACGCACAGGTTTCCGCTGACGCACGCGAGAACGCCGACAGCGCCATCAATCGCGCCTTCAAGGCCGGTTATGAACGCCAAGTGCGCAAGCTTGACGAACTCGGAACGCAGGCGTGATGTTGAACCCCCAAGCCATGACGCCGCAACGAACGACCCGGCCGGACCATCTCGGAGCGTTCAAGTTCCTCTCGGTGGGTCGCACGCACGTCGGTTGCGTGCGCAGCCTCAACGAGGACGCGTATCTCAATCGCGCTGACATCGGCCTATGGGCCATCGCAGACGGCATGGGCGGCCACCAAGGCGGCGAGATCGCCAGCGCCGCGGTGGTCGATGCGCTTTCAGAAGTCTCCAACTTCACGAGCGCCTACGCATTCCGCGATGCCGCCGCGCAAGCGCTGATCGAAGCGAACGCGAAGCTCGTCGAACTCTCCGCCGATCGCGGCACGATGGGCTCGACCGTCGTGACGCTGCTCGCGCACGAAGGCCACTACGCGTGCCTCTGGGCCGGGGATAGCCGCGCCTACCTTTATCGCGGCGGCGCGCTGAAGCGCCTGACGCGCGATCACAGCGTGGTGCAGGAAATGGTCGACGCCGGCGCGATCAGCGACGAGCGCGCCCGGGCCCATCCGCGGTCAAACGTGATCACCCGCGCCGTGGGCGCCCGCGACCAACTCGACCTCGAGAATGTGTTCGGCGCCGTACAAGCCGGCGACCGCTTCCTCCTGTGCTCGGATGGCCTCACCGGTGTGGTCACGGACCGTGAGATTGCCGAGCACATGATCCGCGCCCCGCTCGAGGCCGCCGCCGAACGCCTGCTGGATCAAGCGCTTGCGCGCGGCGCCCCGGACAATGTCTCACTTGTCCTCGTCGCGGCCGAACCCGCGGCCTAGGCCGCTGACTGTAACAAAAGACAGATTGCATCCCGCACCAACTTGGGCTGGTTAGCGCCGCCCCGGCGTGGTCACACGCAAGGGTGCGCCGGCGGCAGGTTGATGGAAAATGCTGGGCTTGCCGCCGGCGCTTTACTCAGCCGGCGTGTGCGTGATCTGCGCTTCCGGACGCCAGCGGCGGAAGATGCCACGCACCCAATTCTCCAGCTTGTCGATCAGCACGAACATCGCCGGCACGAACACCAGGCTGAGCAGCGTCGAGAGCATCAGCCCGCCGATCACCGCGGCGCCCATGCCTTGGCGCAAAGTGCCGTCGACGCTCCACCCCAGCGCCGCTGGGATCATGCCGCCCGACATCGCGAACGTCGTCATCACGATCGGCCGCGCACGTTTCATGCCTGCGTCCATCAGCGCTTCGTAGCGGTTCATGCCCGCATGCATCTTCTCTTCGGCGAAGTCGACGAGCAGAATGGAGTTCTTCGTCACCAACCCCATCAGCATCAGCAAACCGATCAAGGCGAACAGCGAGAGCGGCTGATTGGAGACAATCAGCCCCAAGAACGCGCCCCCGATCGAGAGCGGCAGCGCCATCAGGATGGTGACCGGCTGGAAGAAGTCCCGGAACAAGAGCACCAGCACCGCATAGATCAGCAGGACGCCCCACATCATCGCCGTGCCGAACGCGGTGAACATTTCCTGCGTGTCTTCCGTCTGACCGGCGGACGCGAGCCGCACGCCATCCGAGGGATGCGTCGCCTCAGGTAATGCGAACACTTGCATCTGCGCTTCGCCCAGCTCGACGCCAGGCACGACGTTCGCGCCCACGCTGACCGCGCGCTCGCGATCGCGCCGCTCGATGGTCGCCTCGCCGAGGCCGAACGATATGTCCGCGACTGCGTCGAGCCGCACGGGTGCGCCATTCGTCGACTGCACCGGAAGCGCGCGGATCGTATCGAGATCGCTCCGGCGATCGGGACGGATGGTGACGCGGATCGGAATTTGCCGGTCCGCAAGATCGAAGCGGGGGAGATTCTGCTCCACATCGCCGGACGTCGCGATGCGGATCGCCTGCGCCAGCGCCGCGGAAGACACGCCCAGCCGGGCGAGGTCCTCGGCGCGCGGCCGGATTTGGATCTCGGGCCGTTGCAGCGCGCTCGCATTCCGCACGTCGATCAGCGAGGGCAGGTCCCGCATAGCATCCGCCAACTGGTCGGCGGCGCGGTTCACCGCATCGGCGTCCGTGCCGACGAACTGCACGGTGATGTCGGAGCCCGAAGCGCCCCCCTGATCCTGGACGAAGGCTGCGCGATAATTGGGATACGCCGACAGCATGGGGC
>JAEWNX010000322.1 GCA_023461135.1 Pseudomonadota bacterium | reverse complement strand
AAATAGCGCAGCGATTGTTCTCCCGCGCGCAACGCCTCGCCTGCGCGGTGCGCCTGGCCGCGGCGCACCACGACGCCAAGCTCGACGCCGTCGACATTGCTCGTGACGCGCTCAAAGTCCCCGACGGCGAGGAAAAGCAGATAGCTCGGCATCGAGGGCGTGTCGGCGAAGCGCGTGCGCGTCAGGCCGCCCGAGAGGCGCTGCGCACGCGCGACCGGCATGTTGGAGATGGCCATCTGGTCCGTCGGCGCCGTAACCGTCATCGAGAATACGGCGCGGCGGTTCGGCTGGTCCCACATCGGCGCGAGGCGGCGCGCATCGCCGGGCTCGAACTGGGTCGCGAGCGCGTGTTTGGTTTGATCGCCGTCCTGGTAGGAGACGCGGAACAGGCCGTACGCCTCGTCCTGGATGACGCCGGTGTAGGCTATGCGGATCGTGTGACGGCCGGCGCGCAGCGGCCTGCGCGGGGTGAGCGTCAGCGTCTGGGCTTCTTCGTTCGCGGCGAACTGAACATTTGAATTGTCTATGGTTGCCCGGCTGATTGTGAGGCCGAGCGCGTTCATCGTCACCGCCGGCAGCGCTTCGGTCGTCTCGATGGTGATCCGCGCCTCTCCAGTGAAGGTGGCCGCTTCGACGTCCGGCGTGACGGCGATCTCGTAGCGCAGGGGCGTCGGCTGGCCTTCGAACCATTGCCGCTGGCTGGTCTGCGCGATGGCGGACGGCGCGAGCGCGCCCGCGATCAGCAGGGCGGCGACGGCGACCGGACGGAAATTCACCAAAAGTTCCCCCGAAAAGGTCCGGGCTTCATTGCGACCCGGACAGCTCGGGGCAACGGGTTTTCGCTGAAATAGCTGCTGCGTGCGCCGAAAATCCGACGGCTCGGGTCGCGGGGCGCATCGCGCCTGTGCGGTAAGATGGCCGGCGACGCTGTTTGGCCCGTGCCTGACGTCACAGCGGTGTGGCGCACGGAGCCCTACGTGATCGACGTAGGAGCAAGACCGATGGCCCGCACCAAAGTTTACAGCCTCTTCCTGATCGCAGTTGCGATGATCACGCTCGCGCACGTCGCAGGACAGATCGGCTAAGCAGTTCGAACCGCGCAGTCTCATTCGCGGTCCTGAGAAGGGCGTCAAGGCAGCTCCCCCTCGGCGCCCTTTTTCTACGTAATTCGGGTTTCGCTATTCGAGGCGCCATCGCCCCGACGCGCGCGCGTCGCGTTCAGGCGCATGCTAGTTCCGGAAGCGGGAGGGATGCCGCGATGGCGATGTATCGTGTCGTCGCCGAGGCCGCTGCGGGCGTGGCGGCCGAGAAGTCGCCGCCGATGAATGCGATGAAGGCGGCGCGCCGGTTCGTTCAGCTGAAGGACCGCGGACGCGTCGTGCGCATCTTCGACGCGCAAACCGGGGCGGAAATCGACGCAGACAAGCTTCTGCCATTTGTCGATTGGATCGACGGCAGCGGCCGCCTCACCCTCAAACAAGCGCTCGACGACCTGGGTTGGTTCTGGGCGATGTTCACGTCGCTCGTAAATGCGCCGTCGATCCTTTCGCTCTTGCAGATGGTGTTCTTAGAGCACCGGCTGATCGATGCGTTTCAGTGGATCGTCGACGGATACAACGACATCGCAGCGCAACTGGGCGCCTGGTGTGAACCGGTGCTGCAGCCCGTTTGGGATTGGCTCAATACGACGTTCGGCTGGAGCCTTTCGCTCATGCCGCACTGGCGTCCGGCATTCATACTCACCATGCTTCTGGTGCTCGCGTTCGTGCGTCAGTCCTGGCGCCACTCGGCGAATGTCGGCAAACGCGGCTGGAGCCCAACGGCGACGCCGCAGGCGGCGCGCGGACAAATCGGCATAGCGGCCATCGGTCTGGGCGTCGGCGCGTTGCTCGGCGCGGTGGCGACGGGCTTGATTCCCCTCGTCGGCAGGTGGTGGATGCAAGGACTCGCAGCGGGAATGCCCATTTTCATCACCTTCGCCGCCGCTGAAGTCATCGAGACAGTATTGCGTAATCTGGACTTCGCGGGCCGGAAGCGGCGCCGCGCGATGGGACTTTCGCCTTGGTCGTTCGACACGCTGATGCTTCAGGCTGGATTTGTGCTCGGCGCCATCGGCTTTGGCCTCGGCGCAGCCATCTCCTTCATTCCTTCTCTTGGAGTGGGCGCGGGTCTTGTGTCGCTCGGCGCTCTCGTTTTCGCGGCAGGCGGCATGACGCTGCTGCAGGGCTTGAGCAAAGGCGACCGGATGTGGTCGCGCGTGGGCCTGACCATCCTGGGCGGATTTGTGGTCGCGGGAATCGTCCTTGCTGCTGACGCCGTCGTGAAGGTGCTAAGCGAACACGGCGAGGAATGGCTGCCACTCCTGGTCCCGTGACTGGCCGTCGCACGAGCGTCGTGAGTTTGTTCGTGTCGTTCCACTGGCCGGCGGGGGCGCCGGCGGTCCATATTGGCGACGATGCTTCTCTTCACGCACACATGCATGCTGGCGCATGAAGCGCCGCCCGGTCATCCCGAACACGCCGGACGCCTCAAGGCGGTGCTCGAAGCGCTGGAGGACGTCCCGCTCGACCGGCGCGAAGCGCCGCTTGCGGATCTCGAAGCGATCGAGCGGGTGCATCCCAAGCGCTACATCGAAGCGCTCGAACCGGCGTTTGCGGAAGCGCAGGACACGCGCGTGCGCTTGGATCCGGACACGTATCTTTCCGCCGGGTCGCGCGAAGCGGTCTATCGCGCGGCGGGCGCATGCGTCGCGGCGGTCGATGCCGTGATGAGTGGCGAGAATGGAATGGCGTTCTGCGCCGTGCGTCCGCCCGGCCATCACGCCGAGCCGATTTCGCCGATGGGCTTTTGCATCTTCAACAGCGTCGCGATCGGCGCGATGCACGCGCTCGAAGCGCATGGGCTCAAGCGCGTCGCGGTGATCGACTTCGATGTGCATCACGGCAACGGCACGCAGAGCATCGCGGAGCAGGAGCCCCGTCTCTTCTTCGCTTCGACGCATCAGTCTCCGCTCTACCCGGGCACGGGCGCATCAAATGAGGCCGGCATCGCCCACAATGTCGTCAACGTCCCGCTGCCCGCGGGCGCGGGAAGCACGGTATGGCGAAGGGCGATGGAAAGCCGCGTGCTGCCCGCGCTGGACGCTTTCGCACCCGAACTGATCCTGGTCTCGGCGGGGTTCGACGCGCACAGGGCCGATCCACTCGCGCAAATGGAACTTGATGAGGACGATTTCGCCTGGGCCGCGCAACACTTGCGAGAAATCGCCTTACGGCGCTGCCAAGGTAAGCTTGTCTCGACTTTGGAGGGCGGATACGACTTGACCGCGCTCGCCCGGTCTGTGGTTGCATATCTGGGCGCGCTCCAGCGCGACTAGGACCCGCTCACGGGGAGGGGGCGAGCAGGCCGCGCGAGGGTCAGAATGACGACGATGGCGCCCGAAGAGACGCTGGATCGCCGTTCAGCCGCGAAGATCGGATCGATCGTCATCGCGCGGCACGGCCAGCCGCATGCAGACCGCACCGTGCGGATCGATCAGGGCGGCTATCGCGAGTGGTGGAAGGGCTACGATCTGGCGCGCCTCCATCCGGAGGAAAAGCCTCCCGAACGGCTGTGCGAACTCGCGCGTAAGAGCGACCTCATCTTCGCGTCCACGCTGCAGCGCGCTATCCACACCGCCGAACTGGTGGCGGAAGGCCGCCAGATCATTACCGATCCCGTCTTCATCGAAGCCCCGCTGCCGCCCCCGGGCCTCTGGGGCAAGCACCGCCCGGGGACGTGGGGCGTGTGGGCGCGGGTCGCGTGGTGGCTCGGTTGGCACGGTGGGATGGAGAGCAAGGCCGAAGCGAAGGTCCGCGCCGAAGCGGCTGTCGCGACGTTAACGGCGCAGGCGCTGCGGGGTCAGAACGTGCTGCTGTGCGCCCATGGCTGGTTCAACCGGATGATGCGTCCGGTTCTGAAACGCCAAGGCTGGCGCGAAGTTGAGGACCACGGCGACAAGTACTGGAGCTACCGCCGGTACGAGAAGATCAGGTGAAGTAGCCTGCAGGCTCACGGGGAGTAGGACCCCACATACGGCCCTGCCGCCCTATTCCCTTACTGCCTTCGAACCCATACCTTCTGTCCATGACCGCCGAAGCACGCGATCCCAATCAGCTCTCGTTCGAGGAGTCCTTGGCGGAGCTGGAAAAAATCGTCGCTCACCTGGAACGGGGCGACGTGCCGCTGGCCGACTCGATTCGTATCTACAAGCGCGGCGCGGCCCTGAAGGCGCGCTGCGAGAGCCAGCTAAAGGACGCTCAACTTGAGGTTGACCAGATCGTGATGGGGCCGGACGGGCCCCGCACCGAGCCCGCAAAGATCGGGCAATAGGGAGAGAACACGCAAATGGCCGACGACCCGCAAAACAATGCGCGCCTGCCGATCATTTCCTTCGATGATTTTCTGAAGGTCGACATCCGCCTGGGCACGATCATCGACGTGAAGGTGTTCGAGGAGGCCAAGAAGGCCGCCTATCAGCTCTGGATCGATTTCGGCGATCCGCTCGGCGTGAAGAAGTCGAGTGCGCAAGTGGTCGAGAATTACGATCTCGGCGAGCTGCTCGGCCGCCGCGTCGCCGCCGTCGTGAACTTCGAGCCGAAGCAGATCGGCAAGTTCATGAGCGAAGTGCTCTGCCTCGGCTTCCCGGACCGCAACGGCAATGTTGTGCTGTTGAACGTGGATCGACCCGCGCTCGAAGGCGGGCGGCTTTACTAGCGCTAGCGCCGCATGGCGAACGCGCCGCTGTACTGTCCGTTCGCCGTCGTCATGGTGCCGAACAACAGATTGCCCATGATGAGGCCAGTGTAGCGTGCTTGTCCGCCGCCGGCGTACTGCACGCTGATGTAGCCGTCCGCGCTGACGCTCCATGATCCAGTGTCATTGTAGTCGTCGACGAAGGTGCCGTCGGGACGCAGCTCCCAGCGCGCAGTCGGATTGTCGTAGCCCTCCACGGCGCGCCAATCGATGGCGCCGCTCCACGCGCCCACATAATCAGCCGCCGTGAGAACGGTCCCCGGCGCCTTGTCCTGCGCAGCGGTCGGTGCGGCGCTGAGAGCCAAGAAAACCAATGTGGCCGCGATACCCAGAAAACGTTTCATACTCGCCCCCGTCCGATAGGACGCTGAGTATGCGCCCGCCCATCGCGGGCGCAATCGAGATTCTGAATGAGCTACGCCGCCGCTGCCTGCGCGCGCCATTTCTCAGGATTGACCCCCATCGCCAGCAGCCACAGCGTAAAGATGAATTCGCCGAGGCCGCTCACTGGAATGAGCATGCCTGAGATGCCGCCCAGCACGTCCGGGACGATGATCGCGCCGAGATTGCCGGTGAGCCAGCCGACGCCGGCTATGAGTAGGAAGACGCCGAGCCAGCGCGGCAGGAAGGTTGCGCCGAACACGAGCGTGCTCAGCGTGAGGCAATAGAAGCCGAAGAGGACGAGGCTGAGCGTGTTGCCTAGCGCGCCGAGACGGCGGGCGTGCTGGGCGAGCAATTGCGTTTGTGGGTCTGCGGCCCCGGCGCCGTCGAGCAGCGAGAGAATGCCGAGCTGATTGACAAGGAACGTCGCCGATGCGGCGCAGGCTGCAAGGCCGATGAAGGCGGAGACGAGCGCAAGCGGACGGTTGACGGGTCTGAACAGCGCATAAAGCAGCGCTACCACAGCGGTGTAGGCGACGGCCGAGAGCAGCGTTGCAGCGATGCTGAGCCGGTACATCGGCTCGGCGGCGCGTATGGCGGCAAGGCTCGCGGCAAGATCGCCGCGCACGGCGAGGCTCTGCATGGTGACCAGCGCGAAGGTGCTTGCGACGACGACAAACAGATAGAGCAGCCCGGCGATGCGGGCGTTGAGTCGCGGGTTCTTCATGCTCGCCTCTTAGACCGCGGCCGCGCGCGTGGCGAACCGTTTGGAGAATACGACATAGGCCAGATAGATCAGCATGATCCCGGCGATGCTGAATGGTGGAATGAAAAGCAGAATGATCGGGCGGATGTTCTGAATCCAGACCGGAAACATCTCCAATTGGCCGGGGAAGAAAGAGCCGACCGCGGCGAAGAAGCCGAGATGCATGCGCCACAGATGGCGCATGATGCGCTGTCTGCCAGCGAGCCCGCGCCGCAGTACAACACTGAGATCGCCGATCGCGCATAGCGTGGCGACGATGGCGAAGATGAGGATCGGCAGGCCGTTGAAAAGTTCCGGTGACTGCCGCGCTTTCAGCCACGCGACATACATCAAGGCCGCGCCAACGGCGGCCACCATGAACGCGCCGATCTCGAACCAGCCCGATTGATGCTCAGGCCGCTTCACGGCCATCCATGCCGTGAGCATGAAATAGACGACGAGAACGCCCGCGCCGATGAAGCCAAATTCCTCGGATTTGATCGCCAGCCATGTCGCGCTGACGGCCGTGACGATAATCGACGCCACGAAGACCCGGCCCGCCACGATGTGGAGGCGGCCGCCTTTGCGTGTGCAAAGCGCGACGATGCCCGTGACGATGCCGATGACACCCATCGCGGCGTGAAAGAGGCCTATGAGAGAGATCGTCATAATGCGCCGCTGAGTATGCCGACCACGAAGATCATCGTGAAGCCGATCGTGCCGATGACCATGTAGGCGGTGGCGCCTGAGACAGCCGCAATCGCCGTCGCGCGGAGGATGGCTCCGCCTCCATCGCGTGCGCGCAAGTAGAGTTCGAGGATGGCCAGCGGCAGCAGGAAGGAGGCGAGCTCGAAGGCATAGAAGGTCGCGGTGTTTGGCTCGGACCGCGTCAGCAGGAGCCACCCCGAAAAGATCAGGCGTATGAAGTAGACGCCGTTGACCACCATCAACGTCCGCAACGCCCAGCGCCGGTGCGAGGTGATGTTGCGCGCCGCCGCCGTGCGCCAGGCGAGCGCAGCGAACAGCAGGATGAGTGCGCCGTTGAAGCTGATGCTGAGGTCGTGGAATTCGGGCGCCGCCCCGTCGCGTAGCCAGACCATGTAGAAGCCGGCGAGGCTGACGGCGATCGACGTCACGAGGAAGATGCGGCCGTTCCAACGATGCAACCATGCGGCGCGCGCCCTGATCTGCGGCAAGAGCTGCAGGACGCCGCCAAAGGTGATGACGATCGCCAGCATGACGTGTGAGGCGAAGGCGAGGTTGCCGATCGTGTCGCCGGGCACATGGCCCCTGACGAAGGGATGCTCATTCCACGCGGCAAAATTGCCGGACAGCGTCACGCCGCCATAGAATGCGGCGATGTAGTAGACGAAGATCCACTGACCGATCAGCATCATCGCGAACCAGAACGCGGCGGCGGCGTCCAAGCCGTTCATGCGCAGGCGGCGGGCGGATGGCGCGCCTTGTGCGGCGATGTCTGTCATCGTCTCCCCGTCTTTCACGAGCAAAAAGTGCTGCTCTCGATTTGCGATATGCTATCGTCGCAAAACGATATGCGGCCATGACGGCGCGCATCAGAAACATGATCGTAGGTAACAGCGCAGCGAATGGCTGAACCCACCGTCTCCGCCGGTTACGCGAAAGCGCTGCTCGATTTTGCCGTGCGGGCCGGCGCGGATGAAAACCGTCTGCTCGAACGAGCCGCTCTCGATGGCGAGGAGCTGCTGGATCAGGACAACCGCGTGCCGCTCGCGCACTACGTTGATCTTATGCGCGGTGCGAAAGAGCTCACGGGCAACCCCGCGCTCGCGCTTGAATTCGGCGCGGATAGCGATTTTCGCAAATGGTCCGTCGTGGGTTTGATCGCCCACGCTTCCGCGACGATGCTGGAGGCCGCCATGCAGCTTAATCGCTATGGCGGGCTCGTGGTCGAAGTTGATGTGGTCGGCAATGGACCGCGCTTCGGGCAGGTCATGCAGGACGGCGAATTATGGATGCTCGATCAGCGCTCCAATCCCAACGCCTTTCCTGAACTGACCGAGTCGACCTGGTCGCGCTTCATATGCAGTTCGCGTGAGAACTTCCCACACGCGACTTTTGCGCTTGCCGCGCACGTGACGCACCCCGAGCCGCCGCACCGCGCCGCGTACGACCGGCTCTGGCAGGTGCCGATCACGTTCAGCAGCCACTGGAACGCGATCAAGGTCCATCCCGCGTGGCCGATGCTGAAGATCGACGGCGGCAACCGCTACGCGTTTGGCGTGCTGGCGGAGAAGGCCGAAGCACTGCTGAAGGAACTGCAAACGTCCAAGACAGAGCGTGGCCGCGTAGAAAGCCTGCTGATGCCGATGCTGCACACGGGCGACATCAGCATGGAAGCGATCGCGGCGAAGATCGGCGTGTCGCGGCAGACGCTTTATCGCAACCTCAAGGTCGAGGGGGTGACGTTCGAGCAGGTGCTTGATGAACTGCGGCACAAGATGGCGCTGGATTATCTCAGGGCGCGCAAGGTCTCCGTGAACGAGACGGCGTATCTCGTCGGCTTCTCCGACCCCGCCGCCTTCTCGCGTGCGTTCAAGCGCTGGACCGGCCTGAGTCCGCGCGAGGCGCGAGGCCTCAAGCCGTAGGCGCAGTCGGCTCCACCTCCGCCGGCGCTATGGGCGGCGTGAACATGCGCGCCCGACGCCAGCCGCCCCAGCGATAGTACGCCAGCGCCAACGCGGTCGAGACCGCCATGCTAATCGGAAAGCTCCACCAGATTGCGTCCGCGCCCCAGCTCGGCTCCAGCAAAGCCGCAAAGCAGACGCGCACGCCGAACAACGAGACGGCGAGGATGATGAGCGGAGGTGTTACCGCGCCGGTGGAGCGCACGATGCCGAACAGCACGAAGGTCACGCCAAACAGGATGAAGCTCCATCCCACGATTGTGTTGATGTGCTCCGCGATCGCAATGACGCTCGGCTGGCCCGGCAGGAAGACGCCCGCCAGGTAATGATCCGCCAGATAGAGCAGCCCCACCACGGCGCCGGTCAGCATCAGATTGATCAGAATGCCGGCTCGCGCGGTGTGCTCGACTCGGCCCCATTTTTGAGCGCCGACGCTCTGCGCCGCCATCGAGGACGCCGCCGCGCCGATCGCCATCGCCGGCATCTGCGCGTACGTCCAGAGTTGAAACGCTACGCCGTACGCAGCGGCGGTCTCGGCGCCGTGGGCGTTGATCATTGACATCATGATCAGCGCCGACAGCGAGATCACCAGCATCTGCGCTCCCATCGGCAGACCCTTGAGCACAATGGTGCGCAAGAGCACGGGGTCGGGCTTCAGGTGATGCAACTCGTTGCGCGTCAGGCGCAGATCGGCTTTGCGCCAGTACATGAAGGCAAGCATCGCGCTCATGCCGATCGCCTGCGAGAGCAGCAACGAGGTTGCCGAGCCGGCGATGCCCATGCGCGGAAAGGGCCCCAGACCGCTGATCAGCAGCGGATTGAGCACCACGTCGAGGAGCGTGGCGAGCGTCGTGAACCAGAACGGCGTGCGCGCGTCGCCGGCGCCTCGCTGCACCATGACCATGAAGGCGAAGAAACACATGAACGGCAGTGAGAGGAAAATGACGCGCAGATAGGCTTCCGCCATCTCACGCGCTTCGTCCGGCGTGCCCATCCAGGTCAGCAATTCTTCCGCCGCGGCGTAGCCGGTCATGGCGACCAGCAGCGAGCTTGCCAGGAAAAAAATGGCGCCGGTGCCCACGACTTTCTTCGCCCGCGGCAGATCGTGCGCACCGATCGCCTGACCGACGAGGATCGTGCTGGCCATGCCGACGCCAAACATCACGCCGAGCAGCAAGAGGAGGATGAGCGTCGCGTTCGTCGTCGCGGTCAGCGCCGCCGGCCCGAGCAAACGGCCGACCCAGATCGCGTTGATCGAGCCGTTCAATGACTGGAGGACGCTCGTGCCCAGCACGGGCAGCGAGAACATGAGCAAGGTGCGCCCGATCGGCCCCTTCGTAAGGTCCATGCGCGCCTGCGGCTTGCGCTCTGTGCGAGCGGCGGGTTCCGGCATCGGCTGCTCCAGAGGCGGCGGGCCGCGTGTTCTAGAGGAAACGTCCGGCTGCGGGCAGCCTTGTTGTGGAGCGAAGCGCAGCCCACCTTGGTGGTGGACGTTCGATTCGTCGCAGAACGAAAAAGGCGCGGAGCGTAAGCTC
>JAEWNX010000321.1 GCA_023461135.1 Pseudomonadota bacterium | reverse complement strand
CGCCGAAGAACCGAACGCTTCCTTTGACGTGATCGTTGTCGACGCGTTTTCGTCAGACGCGATTCCTGCGCACTTGCTGACGCGCGAAGCGCTCGCGCTCTATCTCAGCAAGACGCGAGACACCGGCATCGTCGTCCTGCACCTTTCCAACCGCAACCTTGCGCTCGTCTCTGAAGCCGCGCGGGTCGCGCGCGATCTGAACGTGCCGACGCTGCAGCGCGTCAGCGAACAATTCGACCAGCCCTATGTGAGCTATTATGGCGGTTTGGCCGCGAGCGTGATGATCGTCGCGCATTCGCCCGACGTGTTGAACCGGCTGGTCCTGCCCAGCCATGCCTGGCGCGTCTTCCCAGCGCCGGCCGGCCGCGGCTGGACGGACGATTATATCAACGTGCCGCGCGCACTGTGGGAGAACCTCACCGGGCAGGAGACATGCCGGCTCTATCCCGAGGCGGAGCGCTGCAGAGGCGGGCAAACACCGCCCGAAGAAATTGTCAGGCCGGACGCTCCAACGTCGCCGTAGCCTGCGCCGCAAGGCCTTCCTCGCGGCCCAGAAAACCCATCCGCTCGGTCGTGGTCGCCTTCACGTTGACGCGCGCAAGAGGCAAGCCGAGCACCTCGGCCGTGCGCGCGCGCATCGCCTCGCGGTGCGGGCCGATCTTCGGGCGCTCGCAGATCAGCGTGACATCGACGTGCGCGATGTGCGCGCCGGCATTTGCCGCGAGTTTCAAGGCGTGGCGAAGAAAGCGTTCCGAGGCCGCGCCTTTCCACTGCGGATCGCTCGGCGGGAAATGCGCGCCGATGTCGCCTTCGCCAAGAGCGCCAAGGATTGCGTCGACCAGCGCGTGCCAGCCCGCGTCTGCATCCGAGTGGCCCATGAGCCCTTTGTCGTGCGCAATACGCACACCGCACAGGGTCACGTGATCGCCCGGACCGAAGCGGTGCGCGTCGATCCCTGTGCCGACGCAGGTCGTGCGGCCAGTGCTAAGCAGACGTTCCATCAGCGGCAAATCCTCGGGGTAGGTGATCTTCATCAAGCGCGCATCGCCGGGCACGAGTACGCAGGCGCCCCCGTGCGCGCGCACGACGGCAAGGTCGTCGCTCATCGCTGCCTCGCCGGGCAGGGACGCGTAGGCGGCGCGCAACGCACTTGCGCGGAACGCCTGCGGCGTTTGCACCCGCATCAGCCCATCGCGATCGACTTCGCCAACAACGGCGCCTCGTGAATCCACGCGCCGCAAAGAGTCCGCAACCGGTAGAGCCGGCGCCGCGCCGGCTGCGCCCGCTTCGATCGCCTGCACAAGCGCGGATACAATGTTGCCCGTCAGGCCGGGGCGCGCAGCGTCATGCACCAGCACGATGTCCGCGCCTTCGATGGCTGCGAGTCCGGCGCGCACTGAAGCTGTCCGCGTATCCGCGCCAGACACGACGCACACAGGCGGCCCGCCGTCCGTTGCGAGGCGGCACTGATCGGCGTGATCCGGCGCGATCGCGACAACGATCTGCTCGACGCCGGCCGCCACTAGCGCATCAATCGACCAGCGCAGGACCGGCCGCCCGAGCAAGGTCATGTATTGCTTGGGAATCCCGCCGCCAGCGCGCGTGCTGCGCCCTGCCGCCACGATTAAAGCCGCCACGCTCATCGCTGAGAGAAATTCTCGCCGTTTTGTTGCATCGCAGCATAAACCTCTTGGCGCCCGCTTTTTAGGCGCCTTAAGGTCGGCGGGTTGGGGCGTCGATGACCGGTTTGAACGAAATTCCGCCGCTTGTCTCCCTCGCCCCTATGGCGGGGGTGACCGATATTCCGTTCCGCCGCCAGGTGAAGGCGTTCGGCGGCCGCTACTGCGTCTCCGAGATGATCGCCTCCGAGCAGCTCGCGCTCGAACGCATCGACATGGTGCGTCGCGCCGCGGGCGCCGGTGTGATCTCACCGCTGGTGATCCAGCTTGCGGGGAGGGACGCGCGCTGGATGGCCGAAGGCGCGCGCCTCGCTGAGCAAGCGGGCGCCGATGTGATTGACATCAACATGGGCTGCCCCGCCAAGAGCGTTGTCAGCGGCGCGTGCGGCTCGGCGCTCATGCGCGATCCCGATCACGCGCTGCGCCTGATCGAGGCGGTCGTGAGCGCCACGCATATTCCCGTCACGCTGAAGATGCGTCTCGGTTGGGATGACGCGAGCCTCAACGCGCCCGAAATCGCCAAGCGTGCTGAAGACGCCGGCGTGCGGATGCTCGTCATCCATGGCCGTACACGAAATCAATTTTTCCGAGGCCACGCGAACTGGGCGGCCATCCGTCCCATCGTGGAAGCTGTCGGCATTCCGGTGATCGCCAACGGGGATGTGGGCACGGCCGCACAGGCGCGCACAGCGCTCGCCCAATCGGGCGCCGCCGGCGTCATGATCGGCCGCGCCGCGCAAGGCAAGCCGTGGCTGCCCGGCGCCGTCGAGCGCGCGCTGCGTAATGACGGCGAGATTGCGTCACCACCGCGTGCACACCTCCTGCAGAGCCTGCTTGAACTCTATGAGGACACGCTGACCTTCTATGACCGCGGCCTCGGCGTCCGCATCGCACGCAAACACATTGCTTGGATGGTTGACGCCGAGTTCGGCCTCGATGCGCGCGAAACGCGCAAGGCCATCTGTACGATGGAGGAGCCGCGCCACGTGCGCGCCGCGCTGATCCGCTTGTTCGACGGTGAACCGCTGCGAGAAGCCGCATGAGCGAGCCTGTCATCCGTCCGTTGTACCCGCGAGCCAGCGCGCCAGACGCCGAACGCTGGCTCGAAGCGCTGCCCGCGCCCGTGATCGGCATCGACGCCGGCGAACGCATCCGCTTCGTCAACGCGGCCGCAGCCGAATTGCTTACCGGCGTTGGCCGTGGCCTGCTCGGCCGCAGGCTCGACGAAATCTTTGGCCCCGACGCGCCGCTCGTGGCGCTGTCACGTCGGGCGCTTGGCGGCGTGGCTGGCGTCGCCGAAACCGACGTCGCGCTTGTCGGGCCAGGCTTCGCGCTTGGCCGCGCGACGGTCGCGGCGGGCCCGGTAGGGGACAATGGCTATATCGCACTTGTGCTAACACGTCCGC
>JAEWNX010000320.1 GCA_023461135.1 Pseudomonadota bacterium | reverse complement strand
GTTCGGGATAGCGGCGGCGGATCATGCGCATGCTGTTCGAGGCCGGCTCGAACAGGTAGTAGGCGCCTGCGTCACGGTTCGTCTCGGCAAAGACGACGAAGCGCGAACGATCCTGCGACCAGCTCGTGATCACGCCGTAGCCGCTGGCGAAGAACTGGTTGACGCGAGCGGCGACGGCCTGCAGCTCTGGATCGAAGAAGCGCTGCTTGGGCAGATCTTCCGTCCAGGAAACGCCGACAACGCGGTTGGTGCGCGGCTCGCGGATCGCGCCATCGATGTCGTAACGCTCGTCTTCGGCGATGACTTCGATCTGCCCATTGGAGGACACGGCGATCATGCGCGCGCGCGGCTCGTTCTGGCGCCGGCCAACGGCAACGATGCGGCCGTCGGCGAGCACGCCCTCGAGGCTCAACGGCTCAAGGCCAATATCGGTGACTTCGTCAATCACTTGGGTGGATTGCCCGCCATTATAGACGTGCAGCGACCAGCGATTGGTGTCGTCGTCGGAATCGACGCGCCCCAGCAATTCGCCCTGGTCATTGAAAACGATGTCGACGGTGTCCTGCACGGCCGAGGTGATGCGCCGCGCCGTGCCGTTTTCCAGATTGACGCGCCACACGGCGAGGCGACCGCTATCGTCGCGCGAGAGGCCCATGGCGACGCCGTCTTCGCCAGGCACGGGGCGAAGGCCGTTGGTGACTTGAAGGTCGCGTTGGCGATGGTTGGACAACGTGAACGAAACCGCCGATCCCGCCTCGTAGCGCCGGGTGCCGGCGTGGCGCACGGCGCGGCTGAGATTGACGAGGGCATGGCCGTTGTCCGCCCAGCCCACGCCGCGCAAGGCGAGTTCGTCCGGCACGCCGTAATTATGCTCGGTCTGGCCGGAGCTGAGATTGATAACCTGGAATGCGGAGGCGTCGCCTTCCGCCACGCTGGCGATCAGGCGCTGCCCGTCCGGGGAGATGGACACCCCGCTGACGGCCGGCAGCCGGCCATACGCTTCCACCGGCGGCGCCGTCTGCGCCTGTGCGACTGAGCCTGAAGCAAGCAAAATTCCGCCAAGCGCGAAAGCCGCGGCGACACCCGTCCGAACACCCATGTGGACCCCCAAAGTCTGGCGCGAGCTTAGGTAAGCTTGCTCTCTTGAATCAAGCGGGCAGCACCGCCGCGGCGCAGCAAACCGGGCTCAGACCGGGGCCGTTTCCACGTCCAGCGCGTAGCCGGCGCTGCGGACGGTGCGGATCGGGTCGGGCTCATCGCCAAGGATCAGCGCCTTGCGCAGGCGTCCGATATGCACATCCACGGTGCGCGCCTCGACATATACGTCCGAGCCCCAGACAGCGTCGAGCAATTGCTCGCGGCTGAACACGCGGCCGGGGTGCTGCATCAAATGATCGAGGATGCGGAACTCGGTCGGGCCGAGATGCACTTCGCGCTCGGCCCGCTTCACCCGGTGCGAGACGCGGTCCATCAGGATATCGCCGCATTGCACTTTATCCTCCGCCAGGCCCGGGCGGATGCGGCGCATCACGGCGCGCAGGCGCGCCAGCAATTCATTCATCGAGAACGGCTTGGTCACGTAATCGTCGGCGCCGACATCGAGGCCGCGGATGCGGTCGCTTTCTTCCGTGCGCGCGGTGAGCATGACGATCGGAGTGTTGCGCGTCTCCTGGCGCGCGCGCAGACGCCGGCACACCTCGATCCCAGGCGCTTTGGGCAGCATCCAATCGAGCACGACGAGATCGGGCGGCGATTCCGCGGCGAGGACGAGCGCCTCTTCGCCATCAGCCGCCGCGGTGACGCGATAGCCCTCTTTCTCAAGATTGTACTTGAGCAATTGCGCGAGGGCTTCCTCGTCCTCGACCACCAGCACGTGGGTGGGCTTGGGCATCGCCTTAGTCCGACTCCGCCTCGGCGCGCGGCCGCTGCGTGGCGATTTCTTCGCCGGTCACCTGGAAATGGATGTATTCGGCGATGTTGGTGCCGTGGTCGCCGATGCGCTCGAGGTTCTTGGCGATGAAAAGAAGGTGCGCGCAGGAGCTGATCGTGCGCGGATCCTCGATCATGTAGGTGAGCAGCTCGCGGAACAGCGAATTGTAATGGGCGTCGATATTGTCGTCGCTGTTCCAGACATTGATCGCCGCCTGAACGTCCTTGTTGGCGTAGGCGTCGAGCACTTGCTTTAAGTGCGCGGCGGCGATTTTGCCCATGCGCTCGACCGAGCGCGTGAGCTGGATCGGCTCGTCCTGGTTGAGGATGAGCGCGCGCTTGGCGATGTTCTTGGCGAGATCGCCGACGCGCTCCAGTTCGCTGGCGATGCGCCAAGCGGTGAGCACGACCCGCAAGTCGCTGGCCATCGGCTGGCGCAGCGCGAACAGCTTGATCGCCCGCTTCTCGACCTCGCGCTGGGCGGCGTCGATCTTGGGATCGCGCTGGATCACCGACTGCGCCAAATCGGTGTCGCGCCGCGCGACGGCGGTCAGCGCGTCGTTGACGGCGGTCTCCGCAAGGCCGCCCATGCGGGCGACTTCCTGGGCGATGCCGTCCAGTTCTTCGGAAAAAGCTCTGACTGTGTGCTCGGCCATTTTCGCCTTCGATTGCGGCGCGGCCGCCATCAGCCGAACCGGCCCGTAATATAGTCCTGCGTGCGGGAATCGCGAGGATTGGTGAAAATCTCCTCGGTGGCGCCCGTCTCGACCAGCTTGCCGAGGTGGAAGAAGGCCGTCTTCTGCGACACGCGCGCGGCCTGCGCCATCGAGTGCGTGACGATGACGATGCAGTAATTCTCGCGCAGATCGTCGATCAGTTCTTCGATCTTGGCGGTGGCGATGGGATCGAGCGCGGAGCACGGCTCGTCCATCAGGATCACGTCGGGATTGACGGCGACGGTGCGGGCGATGACGAGCCGCTGCTGCTGGCCGCCGGAAAGACTGGTGCCCGGCTGGCCGAGGCGGTCCTTCACTTCTTCCCACAGCCCCGCACGGCGCAGCGATTGCTCGACGATGCCGTCCATATCGGTCTTGCGCTTGGCCATGCCGTGAATGCGCGGGCCATAGGCAACGTTGTCGTAGATCGACTTCGGGAATGGGTTGGGCTTCTGGACCACCATGCCGACACGCGTCCGCAGCACGACG
>JAEWNX010000319.1 GCA_023461135.1 Pseudomonadota bacterium | reverse complement strand
GGACTCGAACCTGCAACCAGACCGTTATGAGCGGCCGGCTCTAACCATTGAGCTACGCGCCCGTAGCTGCGCGCGCCGAGTTAGCATCGCTGCAGCGGCGCCGAAAGGGCGCCGGGCGCGTTAGAGTGGCGCGATGGGCTCTTTATACGACATCGCAGTAATTGGCGCGGGTGCGGCGGGCATCGGTGCTGGCCGACGTTTGGCCCAAGCCGGCGTTTCCTTCCTCCTGATCGATGCGCGCGGTCGCATTGGGGGGCGCGCGATGACGTTCGCGCACGAACTCGGCGCAATGGATCTCGGCTGCGGTTGGCTGCATTCCGCGGACCGAAACGTCTTATCACCCATGGCGGAAGCGATGGGTTTTGAACTCGACCGCACGCCTGCGCCTTGGCAACGCCAATCGGGCGATCACGGAATCTCCGCCGAAGAACAGCAAGCGTTTGGCCGCGCCTTTGCTGCGTTCGAAGCCCGCGTTGAGACCGAAGCCGAACGCAACGCTCCCGTGGCCGCCAGCATGTATCTCGAACGGGGCGGGCGCTGGAACGCGCTGATCAACGCGATCTTTGCCTATATCAGCGGCGCATCGCTCGATGACATCGATGCGCGCGACTATGCGCGTTACCAAGACACCGGCGTGAACTGGCGCGTGCGCCAGGGCTACGGAACGTTGATTGCGGCGTGCGGCGCGGATCTGCCCGTTCGCTTAAATACCGAAGTGCGTGCAATCGACTACCGGGGGCCAGTGGTTAGAATTGGCGCGACACATGGCGAGATCGAGACACGCGCCGCCATTGTCACTTTGCCGACATCGAAATTCGGAGCGCTGGAGTTCACTCCCGACTTGCCCGACAAACGCGACGCGGCTGCGGCCTTGCCGCTCGGCGCGGCGGAGAAAGTTTACTTCCAGCTCGCGCAGCCAGAGGAATTTCCGATCGAGGGCCACGTGTTTCCGCGTTCCGACATCATGGAGATGGGCGCCTATCATATGCGGCCGATGGGTTATCCGCTGATGGAAGCTTATTTTGGCGCGGCGCTTGCGCACCGCCTCGCCGAGGCCGGCGTTGAGGCAATGGCGGCATATGCGAAGGAGGAGCTGGCCGGACTTCTCGGCTCGGCGTTTCCCAGCCGGCTCAAGCTGCTCGCGGCGTCGAGCTGGACCACCGATTCGTGGGCGCTGGGCTCGTACTCGTATGCAAAGCCTGGCGGCGCCGAAATGCGCGCGGTGCTCGCGTCTCCCATCGCGAACCGGCTCTTCTTTGCCGGCGAAGCGTGCTCACGCGCGAGTTACTCAACGGCGCACGGTGCGTACGAGACGGGTTACGAAGCAGCCGGGCAGGCGCTGGCGGCGCTCGGTCAGCGCTCGATGCCGACAGGATAGAGCAAGTAGCGCTGGTCGTAGTACGGCGTGCGTTCGTAAAACCACGCGAGGCGCGCGTCGGGATCGGCGGCGAAAGCGGGATCGGCGGCGAGACGCGCTTCGAACTCGGCGCGCAGGTCAAGATCGCTCGCGAGCATGTCGTCGGCCAGCGGCGCCAGCGCGTAACCTTCAAGATATTCCACGCGCTGCAACACCTCGTTGAAGAAGCCCCACGCGAAAAGGGAATCCTCGCTCTGCGGCTCGAGCAGGATCATTGCGAGATCGCCCAGCGGCTGATCCGTCGGCACGCGGATCGACCCCGGCGGCATCCACTCTTCACGCATGCCGCGCTCGGGTTCACCGGCGGTGACGCGCGTGCGGCCTTCGCTGGGTGCGGCGCTCGGTTGCGCTTGGGGCAGTCGCAACATCTCAACTTCAACCGTGCGCGGCTCGGAGATCGTTTCGAACTGCACGCCGTGCAAACGCAGCACATTGATCACGTCGGGCTTTGTCGCAGGCACCCAATAGGCGCGCGGACGGCGCAGCGTGATGGTGTGCTCCTGACCAAACTGAGGCATCCGCGTTTCAGGCGCGGGCCGGCCAAGCCAGCTCGTTTCCAGCGCGCCGGATGCGGTGGAGCGATAGGTTTCGCGTTCGATCGGCAGGAACGCCCGTTGCGATACGGGCTCAGCCGTTTGCCGCCATCCCGCGGGGATCGTGCGCGGGCGCTCGCGGGCGTCGGAGCGGGCCGCGGTTCGCAATTGTGCGCCGTGTTCGGCCAGGAGGCGCAAGCTTTCCTCGATCAGCACGTAGGTGCCGAGCACGCGCTGGCGATAAGGCTTGAGCGAATGGTTTTCGATCAGCACGGACGCCAGACCGATCATGTCGCCATAAGCTTGGGAAAAGCGCGGCGTGAAGGTAAAGGCGGCGAGCCCTTCCTCGAGATTCCGGTCATTATTGGCGAAGATGAGATCGCCGGGGATATGGCCGGCGCGGCGCAGCGCTTGGTCGACAGCGGGACGATAGTGCGCATTAAGCCAGCGGGCGATGTTGCGCGAGGCCGCGTAGCTTCCGTCACGCCCCATGAAGCCGTAGGTGATGTCGTACTGGTAATCCATGCCATCTGTCACATGGACGTCGAGATATAAGTCCGGATCGACGCTCTGGATCAGCGCAATCATCGCGCGCATCTCGGGTGCGTCCAGCTTCGTGTAGTCGCGGTTGAGATTGAGGTTCTGCGCCGTGTTGCGCCAGCCTTGGTTGTTCGGGCCGCGCTGATTGGGCCGGTTGAACTGCGAGGCGCGCTCGTGTCCGTCGACATTCAGGATCGGGACGAAGACGAGATTGACGCGATCCAGCAGCGCGCGCCGATCGCCGAAGGCGATGTCGCGGAGCAGCATCATGCCGGCGTCCTTGCCATCGATCTCGCCAGGATGGATGCCGGCTTGCACGAGCAGTGTAGGCTTGTCCGAATCGAGTTCGCCTTCGTCGGCGGTAGCGAACACCACGATCAGCTCGCGGCCTTGCGGCGAACGGCCGAATGTTTCGATGCGCACGAGCGGCGAGGCGGCCGCGAGTCGTTCGAGCCACGCGCGGGTCTCGGCGTAGCTGGGTGTTTGCGTGAAGCCGTTGGCCTCGGCGGGCGTGATCCAGGGATGATCGCTGGCGACGATCAGGTGCTCGCTGCCTCCATGCCACTCGGGAGCGGGCGGCAGAGGCGCGGCGGTGAGTTGTGCGGTCATGATGATCGCTCCTAGCACGCTCATCGTCCCGCCCCTATCGCGTCAGCTTCCGTCTCCGCGCGCGTAACCCACGATCGCGGCGCGGACGAAATCGTCGAAATTGATCGCGTCCAGCGACGGCGGATGCGACGCCCACGGCGGACCGTCCAGCATTTGCACGGTGATCTCGGGCTTGCCGCTGTTCTTGCGTCGGCGCGTCAGGGCGTGCTCGGCTTCCTTCTGCACCCATTCGGACTCGGCGGCGGCCTTCGACCAGCAGAGATGGAAAAGGTCGGCGCGGTCGATCTCACGGCGAAGCCGGGGATGCCATTCCTCGCCGGACTTGAGCGAAGCGCGGTCCCAGAAATGATCGACGCCGGCCATCTGATACGCCGTGGCGATGGCCGAAACGGTCTCGCGATCCTTGCTCGAATAGGAGAGGAAAACCCGCTTGTGGCGCTTGAGTCGGGCGCGGTCGCCTTGTCCGTGCGGCTTCTTGGCGGGGCCGGCGACTTTGCGTGCAAAGGCGAGCACGCCGATCTGCGCATCATCAATGAAGACGCGCGCCAGCATGACGACCTGCTTGACGCTTGCGTCGGCCTCGACAGCGAAATTGAAATCGATCGGCTCGCCGACCCAAGTGCGGCGTTGCAGCGCGCATTCGCAGGCGCCGCCACGCACTTCCAGCGCGACTCCGATGCTTGAGCCGATCGCGACATCGCCAATGCCCATGCCTTGCGGCGCGGCTTCCGTGCGCGGATCGAGCTTCTTCGCCGCTTTGATCACGGCGTTCAGATCCTTCGGCTGGTGCACGACGATGCGCACGAGTTCCGGCGTTCCGCGGCGCAGCTTGCTCGGCGCAAACGCAGTTGCGTCCGCGGGAGCGCTTGGCGCAGACGCGCCGGCGCGCGCCGTCGCACCGCCGAGAGTTGTTGTTTCGGAGCGCTCGCGGATCGGCGGCCCAGCAGGAACGGGCGCCGGCGGTGCTTGAGGCGAGCCGACAGAAGGCGGCGCTGTGGGCGGTTCGGGATCACTGGAGGCGGGCGGCGGTTCAGCGGAAGGCGCTGGCGGCGGTTCGACGTCTTCCGCAGGCTGGTCAGCGTCGAGGGTCTCGGCCTTAGCGTGATCTTCGGGCGCCGGGTCGCGCGGAGCAGCTTCGTCGGCGTCGCCTTCGCCGGCAGGAGCATCAAGCTCTGCGCTTTCTGGCCCACTTCCTTCCCGAGGCGGCGGCTCTGCGTCTTGTTGCTCTGCCGCCGTCGATTCTGGCGCCGCCG
>JAEWNX010000318.1 GCA_023461135.1 Pseudomonadota bacterium | reverse complement strand
GGGGGGGGGGGGGGGGCGCCCGCGGTCAGGGTGGGCGGTGTGACAAGGTTGGACTCAGCGGGGGCGGCCGCTGGCGCAGCCACGCCGGGAAGAAGTGCGATCCGCGCCAAGGCGCCGGAACCGCTGGCACGAGGCGCAGCGGTCATACGTTGCGCGTTGCTGGCCGTGGCGAACTCAGGGTCAGCGTGGGCGACGATCCGGCGCCAGGCGTCCTCGTACGCATCGTGCGATATGTTGCGCTCGTACAACGTCCGCGCGATCTCGGCGCGGCTTGTGCGCGCGCTTCCACTTTGCAGCAGCATCACAAGATCGGCGGCGAATGCTGCCGCGGTCTCGGCGGGTGTGTAATCGACGCCGCCAAGATTTAATCCGCGCATGCCGGGCCGCGTGGAGACAAAGGGCAGGCCGTAACGGAGCGCCTCGATCGCTTTGATTGAGACACCGCTGCCTTCCCGGTCGGCGATGGCCACGACCTTCGCCCGTCCGAAGAAGTCGTCTAGCCGGTCGACGAAGCCGCAGGACACCACGTTCGGCAGCGTCAGCAGCCGCTGCGGCACAATCCGCGTCACGCGGCCGATGATGGCGATGCGCGCGCTCATCAACGCGGGATCAAGTTCCCGCACTGTCTCCAACATCCATTGCACGGCGCGCGCATTGCCCTCATGCCAGTCGCCCCAAAGCAAAACGTCGATTTCATCCGAAGCGGCGAACTCACTTGGCAGACCGTTAGCGGTCGTTACCTCATCCCAGACTCGCAAGCGCGGGGCGGCGGCGATGGCCGTCGGGCGCACGAACACGGACGCCTTGGCGTGCGGGCCGATCACCGCTTGATCCTCGGGCGAAAGATTCACGCATGCGCGCGCACGTGCCCAGATGCCCTGTTGATCGCGGTCGCGCAGGTGCTGCGGCTCCTTGGCGAACGATACGAATCTCGGCCAACCGTGACTCTGCAGCTGTTCGGTCAATACGTCGTGAGTTTCGAGCACGATTGGCGCAGCGGTGATGCGTTCCGCAAAAGCCATGTGCATCGCGTGATTGACTACGCATAGACGTGCGGCCGCGCCGGCCCATTGCAGCACGCCGTCATCGACAGCCTTGGCGGTGGCCAGCTCCAGTTCGAGCCGGCGAACTGCCGAGCCGGCGACATAATCTGCCTGGCGACGAAGTTTAGCGCGAGTGCGCTGGCCCTCGTCGCGCTCGGCGACAACGACAAGGTGCGGATAGGTGATGGTGAGGTTTTCCGCCACCAACGTTGTGCGCCGCGCCAGCCTGTCGCCATGCCCAGGATAATGATCGACGAACACCCTCACGACGACCGCGCCGTTCTCGATCAGGAACTCAGTCTGTGCATCGAAGATGAGCGTGCTGCCGACCCGGCCCCACAACGCGCTGACCAGCAGAACGACCGGACCGAACTTTTCAACGACCAGAGACTCGGCTTCGGCCAGCGCGCGTCTCCGAACGAGATCCACGAACTCCACCACATCCGCGCCAGCAGCGACATGAACCGGTGCGTCAAATGCCTCTTCCAGGATGCGCGCTGTTTCGGACGAAGGCGCGTAAAAGAACAATCGCCGGAAGGGTGCGCCGCTGCGCAGCCGCAATCCTAACAGCCGCAACTGGTTCGGCTCGACCGCCGCCAGATCCGCGGTAAGGAACATGTAGAGGCTGCCGGATGCAGGTCTACTGAGTCCAAGCCGGGGCAGAAAATCGAATAGTGGTTCGAAATCCGCCACACTGCGCGCCGTCCACACTAATGCGTCGCCATCGCCAAGGCCGGCGATGTCGATGAGCTCCTCTTTGGCGCTATACGAGGCCGGTTCCGCAACTCGCTTGGTGCGCGCCAACGACAAGCCAAGCAGGCGCGCCGGATGCTCAAGGAGGGGAAATATGCCCCGCCAGTACGCCCACTTAACTGCCCGCCAAGTCGCTTGGAGTACGCGATGGAAAAGACGCCAATAGATGCGCTTGCCGAACCTCGCGATCGGTCCAACCAGAGCGTAGGCGCTCCAGAAAAGGGCGACGCCTAAGCGTTGCACGGGGGCGAACAGATCAGCCAGGCCCCAGTAGAGCGACTTACACAGACGCGCCGCCGGTCCGAACCAGGCGTAGAAGCGCCAGAAGACCGCTTTTGCGAGACGCCAGATCGGTCCTGTCGCTTCGTAGATCCGCCAGTAGAGCCAACGCACCGGCTCGCCAACAAAATACCCAAACCAGCCAAACAGCCTCGCCGCTTGGTAGCCAATTCGTATGGTCAGCCAGACCGGAAGCGCCAGCAGCAACGCTGCGCTAGCGCGATTGTGGCGCCAGACGTAGCGCGCCCAGCTGTCCACGGCCCTGATCGGGTCAGGGGGCGGCGGCGGGGCGTCGGCATGCGCCTCTGGAGCGTCTGCTCCAGAGTTGACGTCGAAACCATAAACGAGCGTCCTCGGCTCCCGCAGAGCCGACGATTCCCCGTCCGCCATGACGATCCCTGCGCCGCCCTTTCGGTTGATCGAATACTTGAAAACAGGGACAGGGGCCAGCGTACTGCAGCGCCTAAGTGCACCTCCTACAGACGGCACCCCTCGGGTCCTGAGCAAGACGTTTTCCTGCGCGCGGACCTCGCCGCGGGCCGCTCCATCGGTTAGGAGACCGCCGATGAGCGAGGCAGTGGAGGGGGGACCTGGCAGGCTGGAGCGGCGTCCATCGAGGGGCGCCCTCGCGGCGATGGATCTTGTTCAGGCACTGGCCGGGTGGCGCCTGTGGGTGAGCCTCGGGTCTAACGATATCGCGCAGCGCTACCGGCGATCCAAACTCGGCCAGTTCTGGATCACGCTCTCGATGGCGGTGTTCGTCATAACTGTGGGCTCGATTTATGCGGTGCTTTTTGGCACGTCGCTCGGCGTCCAAATCCCACATGTCGTCGTGTTCTTCACCGTTTGGGCGTTCATGGCGCAGAGCATCAACGAGGGCGCGACAGCTTTTACGGATGCCGAGCGGTACCTCAGACAGGAACGGCTGCCGAAACTCTCGTTTGTGTTCAGGGTGATCTGGCGCAACCTATTAGCCTATGTGCACAATCTTGTCTTGGTGCCGCTGACGTTCGTCCTGTTTGCCATTCCGTTGACGCCGGTCAGCGTGGAAGCGCTTGCAGGGCTGGCGTTCCTGCTGGTCAATTCGACGCTCATGGTCGTTATCGTGGCGGTCCTTTGCACGCGCTTCCGCGATTTGCGCCAAGTCTTGACCAGCCTCGTGCAGATGGCGTTCTTCGCGTCGCCGGTGATGTGGCGCATGGATATCCTGCCGGAACAATCGTACTGGATCGTAGATCTCAATCCTGTCGCCGCGCACCTACGCTTGATCGGAGAGCCGCTGCTAGGCACGCCAGCGCCGCCGCATGTACTATATATGTGTGCAGGGACCACTGCAGTCCTGTTGGCGGTCGCTCTGCCGCTGTTCGTGCGATTCCGCGAGCGCGTTGTGTACTGGCTCTGAACATATGTCTTCCATCCAACTGAACCGCGTCACTATCGATTTCCCGATTTATTCGGCGAAGGACCGCTCGTTTCGCGCTGATATCGCTACGCGCATTGGAGGACGCATCGCCAGCAAGTCCAACGGCGAGCGACAGATCGTAGTGCGCGCTTTGGACGAGATAAGCTTTAGTCTCGGTCCTGGCGACCGGCTTGGACTGATCGGCTCCAACGGCGCTGGGAAGTCCACTCTCCTGCGCGCCATGTCTGGGGTCTATGAACCCACGAGCGGGCATCTAACAGTGCGAGGTCGGGTTTCCTCGCTCCTCGATATAGCTCTGGGCATGGATTACGAGCTGACCGGTTACCAGAACATCATCATGCGCGGCGTGTTCATGGGCATGAACAGAAACCAGATTGCCGCTAAGATCCCTGAAATTGAGGCGTTCTGCGATCTTGGCGGATTCCTCGATCTGCCCGTGCGGACGTATTCGAACGGAATGATGTTGCGGCTTGCGTTCGCGATTTCTACTTCAAATGACCCAGAGATCGTGCTGCTAGACGAGATGGTCGGCGTTGGCGATGCTGATTTTCGCGTAAAGTCGCGCGAGCGCTTGGATCGCGTGATCGAGGCGGCGCACGTACTTGTTCTGGCCACGCACGATCAGCACATGCTGCGGCAGTATTGCGCCACGTGCGCTTGGATGGAGGGCGGCAAGCTTCTCGCCTACGGCCCGATCGACGATGTGCTTGGCGCCTACGCCGAGCGCTTTCCCAGCTGAGCCCTACGCTCCGAAGAAATCGTCGTTGGTGAGGGTGAGGCCGGTATTGAGGGTGGCGAATTGGATCGCAGCGCCGGCTTCGGAACCGTCTGCATCGTAATAAAGCGCACCGGTGACGGGGTTGTAGATGATGCGGTCCTCGGCGTCCGCAGCGGCTGAGCCGGTGACGAAGGCGTTTACGTCGAGGGTACCCAGTGCGATCGCGCTGAACACATCGACATCGAGTTCGATCGCATCGTCGGCGGCCGAAAAGCCGAAGATCACGTCGACATTGTCCCCGCCGAGAGCGCTGGAAAAGACATAGGTGTCGGAGTCGGCCCCCCCGAACAGCTGGTCTGCGCCCAGTCCGCCGTCGAGCCGGTCATTGCCGGATTCACCACTCAGCTGGTCCGCCCCGCCGTCGCCTGTGATCGTGTCATTGCCGGCGCCGCCCCAGAGGATGTTGTTTGCAGCATTGCCGGTGATGGTGTTGTCGAGCCCGTTGCCGCCGCCGTTGGCGGTCGAGCCTGCAAGGATCAAGTGCTCGAAATTGTTGCGCAGCGAATAGTTGTTAACCGAAGAGATGACGGTGTCGGTCCCCGCGCCAACGGCCTCCCAGACAAAGTCACCGGCATGGTCGATGATGTAGGTGTCGTTTCCGGCTTGGCCATTGAGCTGATCGGCGCCCTCTAAGCCGTCGAGGACGTCATCGCCATCGCCGCCCCAGAGGATGTTGTTCGCGGCATTGCCGGTCACGGTGTTGTCGAGCCCGTTGCCCCCGCCATTGGCGGTCGAGCCCGCCAGGACGATGTGCTCAAAGTTGTTTCTGAGCGAGTAATTGTTGACCGAGGAGATGACGGTGTCGTCACCCGCACCCGCCGCTTCCCAGACGAAGTCTCCGGCATCTTCGATAATATACGTGTCGTCGCCCGCTTGACCATTGAGTTGGTCGGCCCCTCCGAGGCCGTCGAGCGTGTCATTGCCCTCGCCACCCCACAGCACGTTGGCGGCGGCGTTGCCCGTGACAATATTGTTGAGGGCGTTACCACCGCCGTTGGCGGTTAATCCGGCCAAGACGATATTCTCGAAATTGTTGCGAAGCGAGTAATTGTTGACCGAGGAAATGACTGTGTCGGTTCCAGCACCCACAGCTTCCCAGACAAAGTCCGCAGCCACGTCGATGATATAAGTGTCATCGCCTGCTCCTCCGTCGAACTGGTCCGCGCCTCCGCCGCCGTCAAGCGTGTCGTTACCCGCGCCGCCCCCAAGTACGTTGCCTAAAGCGTTGCCCGTGAGACTATCGTCGCCGGAACCTCCAACTACGTTCTCAATATTGGAGATGAAGGTGAAGCCCGAAGCGGCACCGGTGGCGAGATTGACGGCCACTGCAACGGCCGCACTGTAGATTAGCCAGTCCGTCCCGGCACCCATGTTGGCGTTCACATTCTCAACGCTGGTGAGCGCATTTCCCGCGGCGTTTGTGAGACCAGTGCCGCTGTAGGTTACGCTGAGTGTGCTGGAGGCACCTTGGTCGGCGATGTTCAGCGTGTCGCTGTCAGCGCCGCCGTCAATCGTTCCAGCACCGTCACCAATAGCGTAGATGATCGTGTCATTCCCGGCACCCCCTTGGATCGTGTCGATGCCAAGCCCGCCTGTCAGCGCATCTGCGCCCGCACCGCCATTGAGGGTATTGTTCGCCGCATTGCCGATGATGGTATCGGCACCCGAACCGCCGATCGCATTTTCGATCACCGCGCCGCGGGCAATCGAAAGGTTGAATATCGAGCCGCCGACGCTGGAAAAGCCTTCTTCGCGGAGATCGATTGTGTTGACGGTCGTGTACCCGGAAAGATCGAGCGTGTCGATACCGCCACCGTCCCACACCGCGAACACCGCGCCCTGATTGGCGAGCGTCAGCGAATACTCCGGAACGCCGGTGTTGGAGTTATAGCCGTAGATGGTGTCGCCCGTGCGCGACGCCATGTTCGCGCCGTACAGACGCTGAATTGCGGCGATGTCATGCAGTTGCGGCAGCGAGGCAAACAGCGAGAGATTTCCGCCGACGGGCGACGAGCCGAAATAGCTCATGGCGGTGAAGACGCGCGAGTCGTTGAAATACTCGGCGTGTGTCGGGTACTCGATCGGACCCTCGCCTTCGCCGGCATTGTATTCGCCCGGATGCGTCAGCCCGAGCGCATGGCCGATTTCGTGCAGCAGGACTTGATAGCCATAGCCGCCACGCACGGGATTGACGTTGTAGCTCAGGTCCGGATCGCCAACGCCGACCCAAACATCGCCTTCCACGCTGCTGAACGCTGTGTTGCCGTTATTGGGCAGAAAGGCGAACGCAGCCGCGCCATCCGCTCCCGAACCGTAATTGGCGAACAGGATGGTGGCGTTGTTGGAATAGCCGTCGCCTGCATCGACGCGCTGGAATACGACGTTTGCAACCGCCGCCCACGCCGCCAGCGCAGACTCCGCGGCAGTGATTTGCGCTGCGTTGAAGCGTGAGAACAAGCTCGTGTCCGTGGGCATGCTGGCCGGGGCGGACGAGCGAAACGCATAGGTGATCACGGTGGGCGGCGCCGAGCCGAAGGAGGTCATCCAGCCCGCGCCGTCGCGCGAAATCTGGATCGCGGCTTCTTCCCATGAGAACTCGACCTTTCCGTTGTCGGGGAAGTCGGTTGGCGAGGAATTGCCGGTTTGAATCGCATCGACGTCGAGCGTGTAGGCGCCCGTGCCGCTGTTGTTCCAGTGGCGCGCAACGATCCAGTATTCGCCCGTCGCCGTCGCGCGATGCATCATGAACGCGTCGCGGAGTATCCCGCCGTCATCAGCGAGCACGCCGTCGTCGACAACCGCCCCCGATGCGTCGCGGAGCTCAAGGTACGCGTCGTTCAGCGTCGAGCCGTCGAGCGAGAAGGTGTAGGTCTGTCCGGCGACGAGATTGACCTTGATGAAATCGAGGTCCCCGGCGTGATCGATGACGCTGGAGAGCGAACCGCCGACAGCGATGGTCGTGCTTGAACTGATGTTGTCGCCGATCGCGTCGCCGGCGAATTGCGGGCCATCGCCGCCGGGCGGGGTTGGCGCGCCGGAGGGACCAGAGCCGCCGTCAGGATCGCCGTCGTCGGCCCGCAAGGGCTGATAGAATTGCTTGGAGAGGGGCCGCCCGCCACCGAGCAAGACACTCGGCGCCGCGTGATCCCACAGCGAGGCCCAGCGGTTCGCCTGGTCGGCCCAGGCCGACTCGTCCCAAATCACCGCTTCGGGTCCTCGGAGCGATGCAGTTAGGCCGAAGTCCCCATTCAGCCACCCATCTCTGATCCGCAACGCCATCATCACCCTCCCAAATGGTAAACCTCCTTACAGAGCACCTGCGACCTGTTCTAGCCGGTACGCGCCGCTAGCTGGCGAACGGTGCAGCGCCATGCGCCCAGCGCGGGAACTTTGCTCGTGATCCGTGCTGCCGCCGGGCCATTGTCCACAACGGCGCTTTAGGGCTAGGTACCGCCCGCCCTGGGCATATCCTGGCGCATGATGGTGGGTGTTCGCTTGGCCAATGCTGCGCCGGAGACCGGCTTGCGGGGCGCGCTGAACGCCTGCCGCAATCTGCTGGGCTGGGCGATCCTTTTCAGCGCCGGGATCAACCTGCTCTACCTCGCGCCGTCGCTGTTCATGATGCAGGTCTATGACCGCGTCCTGAATACCGGCGGGATGACCACGCTGTTGCTGCTGGGGCTGGTGCTGCTCTTCGCGCTCGCCGTACTGGGCTTGCTCGACGCCACCCGCCAGCGGCTCGGCGCGCGCATGGGTCTTCGCCTCAACCGGCTCCTCGCGCCGGCCGTGATCGATCTCGGCATCAACACCGGCAAATCCCCGGAATCCGGCGACCTCGCCCGCGCGCAGGCCGCGCGCGATTTCGACACGCTGCGTCAGACGCTCACCAGCCAGGCTGCCTATGCGTTGCTGGATGCGCCATGGACGTTGCTGTTTGTGCTGGCGTGCTTCCTGATCCACCCGGTCATCGGCGTGGTGACCTTGATCGGCGGAAGCGTGCTGCTGGCGATTGCGGTGCGCCATGAGCACGCGATGCGGCCCGTAATCGAGCGCTCCTCGGAGATTGCGCCGCGCTATTACGCAGGGCAGGAGGCGGACCGTGCGGCGGGCGAGGCGGTGCGCGCGCTCGGCATGCGCAGAGCGATGCTCGACCGCCAACTCGAGCGCCGCCACGAACTCATCTCCACGCAGACGCAGACCGTTTGGGTCCAATCCGCTTACGGCTCGGCCTCGCGCTTCTGGCGGCTGATGCTGCAATCGCTTGTGCTGGGCGTGGGCGCCTATCTCGCCATCGAGCGGCAGATCACGCCGGGCGCGCTGATCGCCGCTTCTATCCTCGCGGCGCGCGCGCTTGCGCCGCTGGAGCAGGTGGTGGGCGGCTGGCGCCAGATCGAGCAGGCGCGCGTCGCCTTCAGGAATCTCACGGAGCTGATCGACAAGGCGCCGCCCGAGCCGCAGCGCACGGCGCTGCCCGCGCCGGTGGGCGACCTGCGCTTCGAGCGCGTGGCGGTGCGCGTGCCGGACGCCAGCCGGTTGGCTCTGTCGCACATCTCGTTCGAGCTGCCGCGCGGCCAGGCGTTGGGCGTTGTCGGCCCAAGCGGGGCGGGGAAATCCACGCTCGCGCGTGTCGCTGTTGGCGCGTTGGCGCCGGATGGCGGCGTCGTGCGGCTTGACGGCGCCAATCTCACCGATTGGGATCCGGATACGCGCGGTCGCCATGTCGGCTATCTGCCGCAGGACGTGTCGCTGATCGCGGGCACGGTCGGCGAGAACATTCGCCGCTTCGCGCCTCAATCGCCTGAAGCCGATGCGCTCACCGTCGCCGCCGCGCAGGCGGCCGGCGCGCACGAGATGATCCTCAGGCTGCCGAAAGCGTACGATACGGTGCTGGGCCCGCGCGGTCGCGGCCTCTCGCTCGGCCAGGCGCAGCGCGTCGCACTGGCGCGTGCGCTCTACAACGATCCGGTCCTGCTCGTGCTCGACGAGCCGAACGCGCACCTCGACGCCGATGGCGAGGTTGCGCTGCTGCAGGCGATCAATTCCGCCAAGGCGCGTGGCGCGACGGTTGTCTGCATCGCGCACCGGACCGGCGTCATCGCGGCGATGGACCGCGTGATGGTGCTGCGCGAGGGCGCCATCGAACAATTCGGCCTGCGCGACGAGGTGTTGCACGCCATGGCGGCGCGCCAGAGCGGAGGCGCGACCAACCTCACGCCCCTCAGGGCGCGGGAAACGCAATGACCGATCTCGTGCACACCGATCCGCTGACCACGGACGACGCGCGCAAGGAAATCCGCTTCGGCGTCGGCGTCTTCGCCAGTTTCTTCGTGCTCTTCCTCGGTTGGGCCGCGTTCGCGCCGCTCGATGCGGCGGTGGTTGCGCCTGGTGTCGTGGTCGTGTCGGGCG
>JAEWNX010000317.1 GCA_023461135.1 Pseudomonadota bacterium | reverse complement strand
CGACGGTTTCGCCGTCGCGGTTGGTGACGACGACATCCCAGCGCACTTCGCCTTGATCGGGCTTACGCAGGGTTTTTTCCTTCACGGTGAGCGCAACCGAAATGGCGTCGCCCGGCTTCACGGGTTTGACGAAGCGCAGATAGTCGAGCCCGTAATTCGCCAGCACCGGACCCGGATCGGGATCGACGAAGAGGCCCGCGGCGAATGCAAGGATCAGATAGCCGTGCGCGACGCGGCCGCCGAACAACGGATTGGCGCGCGCGGCTTCTTCGTCCATGTGCGCGTAGAACGTATCGCCGGTGAAGTGTGCGAAATGCTCGATGTCATCCATCGTGATTTCGCGTTGTTTGGTTTTGAGCTGATAGCCGATCGGCAGATCGTGGAATTTGCGGCGGAACGGATGCTGCGTGGCGTTCTCCACCGGCATGCCGGCGATGTAGCGATGGACGATGGCGCTCAGCACGCGAGGATGACCCTGCAGCGCCGTGCGCTGCATGTAGTGCTTCACGCCGCGAATGCCGCCCATTTCTTCGCCGCCGCCGGCGCGGCCCGGGCCGCCGTGCACCATGTGCGGCATGGGTGAGCCGTGGCCCGTGCTTTCCTTGGCGCTGTCGCGGTCGATGAACGCGATGCGGCCGTGGAAGGAGCCCGAATCCAGGACGATGTCCTCGGCGAACACGCTGTCATACGTGAACACGCTCATCACCAGCGAACCCTTGCCGCGATTGACGAGATCAACCGCCTCGCCGGGCGCATAAGGCATCAGCGTCGATACCGGGCCAAACGCCTCCACATCGTGCGCCGCCCGCGCTTCGCGCGGGGTGTCGCATCGCAGCAGCACCGGCTGCATGAACGCGCCCTTCTCCGGCCCGATCGACGCGTTGGGATCGCCAAACACGATGGCGCCGTCCCGCGCGATCTCGACGATCTTCGCACGCACGTCTTCGCGCTGCGATGTGCTGACGAGCGCACCCATCTTGGTTGCTTCATCGCGCGGATCGCCGATCGCAACCTTCGCGAGCCGCGCTTTCAGCGCATCCTGGGCCGCGTCCATGAATTTGGCGGGGACGAACGCGCGGCGGATGGCGGTGCATTTCTGCCCGGCCTTCACCGTCATTTCGCGCACGACCTCTTTGATGAAAAGATCGAACTCGGGTGAATCAGGCGTCGCGTCCGGGCCCAGCACCGAGGCGTTGAGCGAGTCCTGCTCGGCCACGAAGCGAACGCTCTCGCGCATGACGGCGGGATGGCTCTTGAGCTTGGCGGCCGTCTGCGCCGACCCGGTGAAGGAAACAACGTCCTGCGACGTGAGGTGATCGAAGAGATCGCCTGTGCCGCCGACGATCAATTGCAGTGCTCCCGCGGGCAGCACGTTGGCTTCAAGCATGATGCGCACGGCCGCCTCGGTGAGGTAAGCTGTCGCGCTCGCCGGCTTCACGATCGCGGGCATGCCGGCAAGGAAAGTCGGCGCCAGCTTCTCCAGCATGCCCCAAACCGGGAAGTTGAACGCGTTGATATGAACCGCAACGCCCTGCAGCGACGTGTAGACGTGCAGGCCCTGGAACGTGCCCCCCCGGGAAAGCGCTTCGACATTGCCGTCGATCAGGAGACGCTCGTCCGGCAGTTCGCGCCGGCCCTTGCCTTGATAGACGGCGAAGGTGCCGATGCCGCCGTCGATATCGATCCAGCTATCGCCCTTCGTTGCGCCGGTATTGTAGCTCAGTTCGTAAAGCTCTTCCTTCCGCGCAGTGAGGGCCTCGGCAAGCGCTTTGAGCATCTTGGCGCGGGCGTGAAATGTCATCGCCTGCAGCGGCGAGACAGCCTGCTCTCGGGCGAAGCGCAGCATCGCGCCAAAATCGAGCCCCTGCGATGAGGTCAGCGCAACGACGTCGCCGTTCACCGCAGAGCGTAGCTCCGCCATTCCGCCGGAGCCCGCGACCCAATGGCCTTCGGCGTAGTTCTGCAGCGTGATCGGCTTCATGTCAGTTTCCCGAAAACTTCGGCGTGCGCTTTTCCATGAACGCGGCGACACCTTCCTTATAGTCCGAGGTGCGGCCGAGCGTGCGCTGGGCGTCGCGCTCGACCTCGAGCTGCGCGTCGAGCGTGCGTGCGCCGCTTTCGCGGATGAGCTTCTTGGTCATGGCTAGACCGCGTGTCGGCGCCGAGGCGAACTTGGCGGCGAGCAGGTTCGTCTCATCCGCCAGCTTGTCGTCGTCGACGCACTTCCAGATCATGCCCCAGGCTTCGGCGCGCTCGGCGGTGAGCGGTTCGCCGGTGAGCGCAAGGCCGAGTGCGCGCGATTGGCCGGCGAGGCGCGGCAGCGTCCAGGTGCCCCCGCTGTCGGGGATGAGACCGATATTGGCGAAGGACTGGATGAACTTCGCGCTGCGTGCGGCGATAACGAGATCGCACGCGAGCGCGATATTGGCGCCGGCGCCCGCGGCGACGCCGTTCACGGCGCAGATCACCGGGAGCTCCAAGCTCGTCAGCCGGCGGATCAGCGGGTTGTAACGCTTCTCCAGCGACTCCCCGAGAT
>JAEWNX010000316.1 GCA_023461135.1 Pseudomonadota bacterium | reverse complement strand
GTTCTCCTCAGTCGCGGGGCCTCAGAAATCGAACTGCGTGCGCAGCGAGATGATTTGCGCCTCGTCGTCGGCGGCGGCGGCGCGATCCATGTCGCTGAGCGCGTAGTTCAGCTTGAAGCGCACGTGATCGATGGGGATCCAATCGAGACCGACCGCATAGGCGCTCTGCTCGCCGCGGTTGGCGCCGAACGCGGCGTCGCTGAGATCGATGAAGTCGTAGCGCGCCGACAGCATCCAGTGGCCCCAGCCGCCTTCGTTGGTCACCGGATTCCGCGGGACGATGGCGCCGAACGAGCCTTGGTTGCCGCGATAGTTGCGGCTCTCGCCGGTCAGCGACCAGTACACATCGACGTAATAGCCGTCCGATTCGAACGACACGCCGCCCGCGCCGTCGCCATCCAGCCGGATGTACTCCGCTTGCGCGCCGAACGGGCCGAACTGCACCGCCGCTTCAGCGCCATAGCTGAAGTCCTCTTCGCCGAGCGCGGTTGAGGAGATGAGGCGGTCGCCGCGGCCGTTGAGCGGACGCGTGCGATACTGGAACACGCCATCGTCCGCGCGGTCGCGCTGGCGCGCATGCAGGCCGAGGTGGACGAGATTGACGCCTTCCGGGGTGGTTTCAAACCACGGTGCAAAGGTGAAGCGGCCGCTGATCGCGGTGCTTTCATCACCATTGGCGCCGCCTGAAAGCGTATCGCCGTTGTTGAGCGAATCGCCTTGCACGGCCGCGCTCGCCGACCAGTTGGCGCCGCCCGTGATGAAGCCGAGACCGGCTCTGCGCCCGTACTCGTAGGCATTGATGATGCTTGAGCGCTCGTTGAACGGGACGTCGAGCGAGGAAATGCGGTCTTCGAGCGGCGAGGTGATGTTGGCTTCGCCGATGACGATCGACCAGCTATCGTTCACCCACTCCAAGAACGCGTCGTCGACGCCGACCTGGCCCGCGGCCTCGTCACCCGGCGCCAGGACAAAATCGACCTTGTAGCGCCACTGCTCGCTGAAACGGCCCTGCACGCCCAGAAACGCACGGCGCACGAAGGAGCGGCTCTGGTCCTCGGCGCCGATGTCCCAGTCCTGGGAATAGACATCGTACTGGAAGCGGCCGCGCACCTTGAAGCGTGCGTCTCCGTAGCGGTCTTCGCCGACCGTACCGGTCCAGCTCGTGCTGTGCGACGGCGCCGGAGCCGTCTGAGCGTGGGCCGCGCTCACGCCCGCTGCAGTGGCCAGGGCCGCCAACGCGGCCTTGGTGAGCATCTTCGTCTTGTTCATAGGAGAACCCCTGGTGAAATCCGGCCTGTGCGGCGAGCGGCTCGGTGCTCGCGCCTCAAGCGTGGCGGGGGTTAGGGTGCGTCGATGAAGCCAGCGCGACGCTTCAGCGAAGCGTCGGCGACAGTTCAATTGCGCTTTTGTGACGTGGCGCCGGCGCAGCACCCTGTTTCGGTGAGGGAATTAGCAACCATTAGGACTTTACATCGGTGGAGAACGCACATATCTCGCGTTTCACCGGCGGACCTGGAAACAGCGTCCACTAACGCCCCCTCGGCCCAGGCCACCTGGGCGGTCGCACAACCGGGAAGCAGGAGGCTTCTCAGCGATCGTCCGGCGCAAGCTCCCAAGGGCGGACCTGACATTAAAGCATGTCCGACTAACGCCGGCCTGGGTTTAACAAGCGTCGCTCTCCGAAGCGGCGGCATTGTTTGGGAGCAGCCGGATGGACTACGTCCTCTCGCCTCTCGATCTTACGGCGCAAGGCGCGCCGGAAGGTCCTGTCGCCATCGCGCGGCCGCACCGGGTTACCGCGGCGGCGCAATGGTTCCTGCAGCACTTCCCGGGTGAAGTGTTCTACGCCGTGAAGGCGAACCCTTCGGCGTGGGTGCTCGACGCGCTGTGGGCCGCCGGCGTCAAGAATTTCGACGTCGCCTCGGACACCGAGGCCCAGCTCATCGCGACCCGCTTCCCGGGCGCGCAGATTGCCTTCATGCACCCCGTGAAGAGCCGCCGCGCCATCGCGCGCGCCTTCCAGGAATTCGGCGTGAAGACGTTCGCCCTCGATAGCGAGGACGAACTCGACAAGATCCTGGCCGAAACCAACAACGCCAAGGACCTGACGTTGATGGTCCGCTTCGCCGTTTCCGGCGAGGGCGCGGCCTACCCGCTCACCCGCAAGTTCGGCGCTTCCCCTGAAGAAGCGCCCGCGCTTCTGCGCAAGGCGCGCCAAGCCAGCGAGGAGATGCTGGGCGTTTCCTTCCACGTCGGCAGCCAGTGCATGCGCCCGGACGCGTTCCGCACCGCGCTGGATGTGGTCAACCGCGCCATCGTGAAAGCCGGCGTCGTGGCGGACATCGTCGATGTCGGCGGCGGCTTCCCGGCGATCTATCCGGGCATGACGCCCCCGCCCATGATCGACTACGTCAACGCGATCAAGGCGGGCTTCGAAGAGATGTTCGTGGCTCAGAACGCCAAGCTCTGGGCCGAGCCCGGCCGTGCCCTCGTTGCGGAAGCCGGCTCGACCGTCACGCGCGTCGAACTGCGCAAGGGCGACGCGCTCTACCTCAACGACGGCGCGTTCGGCACGCTGTTCGACGCCACGCACCTCAACTGGTCGTTCCCGGCCAAGCTGCTGCGCGCCGAGCCCAGCCGCGCCAAGCTCGCGCCGTTCCGCCTCTACGGCCCAACGTGCGATTCGATGGACGCGGCCGCCGGCCCCTTCATGCTGCCGGCTGACATCCAGGAAGGCGATCTGATCGAGATCGGCTCGCTGGGCGCGTACGGCATGGCGATGGCGACCCGCTTCAACGGCTTCGGCGACGCGGTGACGATCGAGTCCAAGGATGCGCCGTGGCCGACCATGTACGGCGAAGCGCAAGCGCCGGTCGTGGCCATGAAGCGCCGCCGCGCCGCCAGGAAGCCGAAGCGGGCCTAAGTTCCCAGGGACCCAGCGCCCGACTCTCCGCGTTCCTTGACCGTCTGACCCCCCGCCCATCGGCCGGGGAGCGCGGGAGGCGGCGCATGCTCACGGAATGGCTCAAGTCCAATTCGGCGATCAACAGCGGCCTGCAGGCCGCCCACCTCTGGGTCCGCCCCAAGCGCGACATCGACGCTCACAACGTGCGTGCGATCTCGCGGCTCGACGTGATGGCGCTCCTCTCCGACCCCTCGGCGATTGAAGCCTACGAAACCGCCGCCGTGCGCTTCGCCACTTTGGGTCTCGACCGCATCAAGGACGCCGCCAACGCGGGCGACTTGCGCGCGCTCTTCCAACTCGTGCACGCGCTCAGGCCCCGCTCGATCCTGGAGATCGGCACCTGCAACGCCGCCTCGACCGCCTTCATGGCGCTCGCCATGCGCGATCTCGGCGCAGACTCCCGCTGTGTCACCAGCGTCGACATCGTCGATGTCAACGATCCCGAAAAAGGCCTCTGGAAGCTCAGCGGCATGCCCTATCCGCCGAGCGAGATGCTCGAGAGATTAGAGGTGGACGAATTGGTGCGACTTGAGAGCGGGGGTTCGGAAACCTTCTTCCGCACCAACATGGACCGCTTCGATTTCATCTTCATCGACGGCAGCCACCGCGCCAGCGACGTCTATGCCGATGTCGCCGCTGCGCTCGCCGCTCTCAACGCAAACGGCGTCATCGCGCTGCACGATTTCTATCCCGATGCGCAGCCGCTTTGGCCCGAAGAGAATGCGATCCCCGGCCCCTATCTGGGCGTCGTGCGCGCCATCGAGGAATGCCCGGACCTCGGCGTGGTGCCGCTGAAGCAACTGCCCTGGCGCACCAAGCACGGCGGCCACACCACGTCGCTGGCCGTTCTCACCGGCCGGCGTTATCGCCATTGGCCCAGCGCCGCGTTCTGACATTCAGCACGCGCGCCTCGTATTCCCTTGCAATCCCGGCGCGATGCACTATTTCGCAGCGCGATCGCGTGTCGGCGGAGCGTCCGCGCGGTTGGTTCACTCCGACGCCGCCCATTGGAGCTGACTCCCATGGCTGACGCCAAAATCGATTCCAACCGCAAGGCGGAACTTCTCTCCAGCCCCGTCGAGCACATCGACATCACCAGCTTCGACGCGCGCCCCATCATCGACGCGTGGGGCAAGATGAGCTTCACCAGCCGCGACGCCGCGCGCGCCGCGCAAATCCTGAACATGGCGCTGGAAGACCAGAACTGCTCGACCTGGCTGATCATGGCAGGCTCGACGGGCGCGGGCGGATGCCTCCACGTCTGGCGCGACATGGTCGAGTACAACATGGCCGACGCCATCGTCGCCACGGGCGCCTCGATCATCGACATGGATTTCCTCGAAGCGCTCGGCTTCAAGCACTACCAGGCCAAGGAAATCCCGGACGACAACACGCTGCGCTCGCTCTACATCGACCGCATCTACGA
>JAEWNX010000315.1 GCA_023461135.1 Pseudomonadota bacterium | reverse complement strand
AAGCCACTGGGCCTGGTCATCCCCCCGCGCCCCCCGCCGCCGGCGTGGAGCGCTCTGCTGGCGGCGCGGCTTGCGGGCATTCCGTTCGTGACGACGTTCCACGGCATCTACAATGCGCGCTCGCCTTTGAAACGTTTTTACAATTCGGTCATGGCGCGCGGCGATGTCGTCATCGCCAATTCGGAATACACGCGCGAGCACATCCTGGAATTCTACGACGCCAAGCGCGAGCAGATCGTCGCGATCCCGCGCGGCGTCGATCTCGATGTCTTCGATGGCGCGCGCGTGAGCGCCGAGGACGCCAAGGCGCAGCGCGCGGAATGGAACGTTGCGCCCAACGATGCACGCTGCGTGGTGATGGCGCCGGCGCGACTGACGCGGTGGAAAGGTCAGCTCGTCCTGATCGACGCCATCGCCATGATCGAGCGGCGCAGGCCCGGCGCGATCAAGGTGATCGTGGCGGGCGATGCGCAGGGGCGCGCGGGTTACGTAGAAGAGATCAACGCTGCCATCGAAAAGGCCCAACTGCACGACGTTGTGGCGGTCGTGGGTCATCTGCGGCACATGAATCTTGCGTTTGCGGCTTCGGACATGGCGGTTTTCCCAGTGACGGAACCCGAGGCGTTCGGGCGCGGCGCGGTGGAGGCGCAAGCCATGGGCGTGCCTGTGATCGCGAGCAATCTCGGCGGCTTCACCGAGACGGTGATCGAAGGCGAAACGGGTTTCCTTGTGCCACCGGGCGCAGCCCAAGCGCTTGCCGGCGCAATCGAACGGATGCTGGATCTCACGCCCGACCAGCGCGCCGCCATGGGCCGCAAGGGCCGTGAACGCGTGCATCACTTGTATTCGAAGCAAGCGCTGCAGACCGCAACGATGGCGGTTTACCAGCGCGTCCTGCGCGAAGCGGAAGAGCGCCGCGCGGGTAAGCCGGAAGGAGCGCCGGTGCTATGATGGGAGTTGGAGAGCGCACATGATTCCTTGGCGCAAGTCGTCAAAGGGCGGGGGGGACATCGATCGCGTGCTGGTGATCCAGCTCGGCGGGCTGGGCGAGTTCATCGCCGCGCTGGCCGCGGCGAAACGCATTCGCGACTTCCATGTCGGCGCGCACATCACGCTGCTGACGACCGAGACGACGCAAGAGCTCGCCAAGCAATGCCCGTATTTCGATGCGGTCGAAGCCGACGGCAAACCGAAGGAGCCGCAGGCGATCACCAAGCTGATCGGACGCATCCGCTCGGCCAAGTATGGCGTGATCTACGATCTTGAAGGCTCAAGCCGCACGGCGAATTACTTCCAGGGTTTGCGCCCGTGGCCGCCGAAATGGTCTGGCCCGATCTCCGGCGCCAGCTACGCGTACCTCGAGCCCAAGCGAAACGAGCTGCACCCGCTCGACCGCTACGCCGGCCAGCTCGCGGCAGCGGGGCTGGCCGTTGAAGGCGCGCCTTTGATGCCCGATCTCTCCTGGCTGAGGGGCGTGCTTCGGGACCCGCCGCGCCTGCGCCCGGACTATTTCAGTATCCGGGGACCGTACGTGCTGCTGATGCCGCGCGGCGGCGAAGGCCAATGGCCGCAGGAAAAGTACATCGAGCTAGCCGGCCGCATCGCGCGCCGCGGCGTGACGCCAGTCGTGCTGGGCGGCCCGGAGGAGCGCAACATCGGTGCGGCGATCGCCCAGGCCGTGCCGGCGGCAAAGAACCTCGTCACGCGTCCGGACCTCTTCCAGAGCATCGGCCTGGCCGAGCGCGCGTCCTTTGCGGCCGGCGAGAACGTCGGCTTGATGCACGTGGCGGCCGCCGCCGGCGCGCCGTGCCTGGTTTTTCTCTCCTCGCTTGAGCACCCGGACCGGGTCGCCCCGCGCGGCCGCAGCGGGGTCGTGGCGCTGACGGCCGCAGTCATCGCGGACCTCCCGGTCGAGCAGGTGGACGCGCAATTGCGCAATTGCGGGGTCTATACCCAAGCCGCCACTGCTTGATGCGGGCCGGTCGCCAAGCAATATTCAAAGAGCGAGTCTCGCGCCCCACGGGCGCGGGTCCCGTGCGTTATCGTCAACTGAGACAGGAGAACGCCCAATAGCCAGACGTCCGTATGCAGCGCCGCCCCCCAGCAAGGACGGGCCGCGCGTGAACGAGGAGATCCGGGGCGTGTCCCGCGTGCTCCTCATCGATGACCAGGGAGAAAAACAGGGGGAGATGCCGATCTCGGCGGCGCTGGAAGCAGCGCGCGAAGCTGGCCTCGACCTGGTTGAGGTCGCGCCCAACTCCAATCCTCCGGTCTGCAAGATCCTCGACTACGGAAAATTCCGATTCGAGGAGCAGAAGAAGAAGGCCGAGACGCGGAAGAAGGCCAAGCGCATCGAACTGAAGGAAATCAAGGTCCGTCCGAACATCGACGACCACGATTACGAAGTGAAGATGAAGGCCATCCATCGCTTCTTCGAGGAAGGCGACAAGGTGAAAGTCACCCTGCGCTTCCGCGGCCGCGAGATGCAGCACACCAATCTCGGCATCCAGCTTCTCGATCGCATCCGCACCGAGCTCGACCCCATCGCCAAGGTCGAGCACGAGCCACGCTTCGAAGGCCGGCAAGTCGTGATGGTGATGGCGCCCCGCGCCTCATAACGCGCGCCTCAGCCGCCGTTCAGCTCAGCGCGCGCCAGACTGCCCGTATTGAAGGAGTTTCGATCGATGCGAGCCCTGCTTGTCGCCGTGCTGATGCTGGGCGCCTGCGCCTCGCCTGCGGGCGGGGCGGGCGGCGGGCAGGCGCAACTGCCCGAACCCAACCCCATGGATCTGGAACAGCGCGAGGCTGCGTTGCGCGCGCCCGGCGTGATCGCGGCAGGCATTGGGCAAACCGCTGACTTGGGCAACGGGCTGCGCGTGCGTCCGCTGGACGTCGTGGAAGACAGCCGCTGTCCGCAGAACGCGCGTTGCGTCTGGGCGGGACGGTTGCGCGTGCGCGTGGCGATTGACGGCGTTGGCGAGCGCGAGGTGATCCTGGACGAAGCCGCGGTGCAAACGCCGCGCGGTTCATTCGCCATGGTCGCCGCTTCGCCTGGACCTTGGACGGATTGGCCGGAAGAGAGCCGTCCGCCGTATCGCTTCGGGTTTCGCCGTTCCTAGCGCCTAGCCGCGTGTGGTGCGCCGGCGTTTGGTCATGATGGTCATATTGATCGCCAAAAGCACGAGCGCGAGGCCGAAGCCGATGGCGTTGATCATCGGAATGCGTTCGACGTTGGCGGCGACCATCTCCTCGACGCGGCCGGAGGCGTCGTGGCGCTGGGCGGCCTCGGCGGCCTGCTTGGCCTGATCGCCGACCACGCCGAAATCGAGCCCCGTCGGCAGGCCGACCTGCGCCAGCGACAGGCCGGAGACGGGCGGGAGGCGATCGGGCGCATAGGCGAGGTGGGTGCCGAAGGCGAGGGCGAACGTGGCCAGGATCGCCAGCAGCCAGCGCGACCCCGCGATCGCGCTGATCGAAGAGGTGAGCTTGATGCGCTCCTCTTTGATGATCTGCTTGGCCTCAGCCAGATTCTTCGGCTGTCGCACCATGGCGCGTCTCCCCACGCGGGAAGCTTAGCCGATGGTGCGCGCAACGCCAGCCTTCAGCGGAACGTCGGCAGCGTCGTTGCGGTGCTGCGGTCGATTACGCCTTGGATCCTGCCCGTCGGCGGGCGCGCCGGATCGCTAGCAAACATTGCAGCTGACGCGGCCGGCGCTCTGGGCGACGCTCCGCCGCCTGGCGCGGAGGCGCACCAGCCGGTTTCGCCGGCGCTTGCCGTGCAGCGGAATTTGAGCACGAGCGCACAACTATAGGATCGCACGTCAACGGTGCTGTCGACGCCTGCAGGATAACCCGTGGGCGTGAAGGCGACGCTGACGCGGCCGGAATAGCGCCCACCCTCAATGGCGAACTGCCCCAGGCCCGACGCGATGATGCGTGTGGGGTCGTAAGTAGCGCCGGACGAAGCGTTGCACTCAAGCTGCCCCTGCGTGACTTCGGCGGGCAGATTATCCAGTTCGACCGGCACGCGAAGAATGAGCGCCGGATTGGCGATCGCGGCGCTGCACAACACAGTGGCCGCCATCAGCGCGGAAAGAAGCGTCCGTTTCATTGGATATTCCCCCGGACATAAAGTTGCGGCGTGGTGCCGGCGGCAGGATGATACGGCGCCCGCGAACTCGAACTCGCGGGATCGACCAACGCGACGAGCATCAATTGTTCGCGTCCCGGCGGGGAAACCCGATCGACGAACATCCGAATGGCGCAATCGTACGAGCGGGCGTCCTCAAGCCGCTGGAATGGACGCAGCACCATCGGGATGTCGACGGTGGTTTCCCACCGATTGATGTTGGTGATCTGCAATTCAACCGATCCCAGCGCGACAAGGGATTCCTCCGCGCCCGTCCCCATCGACGAGAGTGCGACATACGGCGATGTCTCGATCGGTCGCGGCACATAGCGCCCGCGGCTAAGATTGCATCTGAGGCCCAATCCAAGCGCATCGGCCGGCAAGTCGCGCATGGAAATCGGCACGCGGAGCATCACTGCGCCTGTGGGGCCGTAGAAAAAATCGGGCGGCCTCACGACTGAGCTGCGCGGCGTCGGCGTCGCGCCCTGCACGCTCGCCTGCAGCGTCAAGGCCGGCACTTCGATGCGACCGCTGACGATGCGCCGCGCCTCGGGCAAAGCCGGCGAGGGCAGGCGCGCGGTTGTCCCAAAGAAGCGAATGGTCGCGCCACTCAGCGCCCACACCCGCATATCTTCGGGCCGTCCGCCCGGCTCGATCGCAACTTGCGTGGGCGGCGGCGGGGTCGCGGAAGGCGCGCCCGTGGACGCGCCGCCCGTGATCACCGCTGTTGGCGGCAGACCGACCTGTGGGCGCACCACTTGCGCCGCCACACGCGGGTCAACCTGCAGTGTCGCTGCCGGCAAGTTCGCGTTGCATTGCGCGAGTTGGTCTGTCGTCAGCATCGCGCCGGTGCGCCCGTATGAGGCGATGCGTCCGACTTGCGTCGCGAGGGCGGCGCACGCTGGAACGCCTGGCGCCGGCCAAGGGCCGGAGATGCGGCATTCGCTGCCCGTGCATTGCCAGGTCAGCGACCCTGCCGTGACAGCCCCGGTCCGGGTGGCGGGCGCGACCGTTCGCGCGACGTATTGGTAAGCTTGTGCGTGAGCTTCGCCCGCCAGCAGCCACACTGCCGCAAACGCCACGAACCAAGGAGTACGCATGGTGCTACCCCCTCCCAAATTGTCCCTGCAGGCAGGGAGCGTAGCGGCGAGCCCGGCCCTGACAAATGTAACTTGAATTTTCACAGGGGCCGGAGGGCCGCCTTGTTCCCCCAGAGGAGCCGTGCTACAGGCGCGCCCTTTCGTGGGCGGTCCGGCTAAACGGCATGCCGTGGCGGCCCTTTTGGCGTCCTTTGGACGCCTTCCAATCCCGCTGGAGGATAAAATGCCGAAAATGAAGACTAAGAGCGGCGTGAAAAAGCGCTTCAAGCTCACGGCTTCGGGCAAGGTGTTGGCTGGCGTCGCCGGCAAGCGCCACCGCCTGATCAACCACAACGCCAAGTACATCCGTCAGAACCGCGGCACGGAAGCCATCGCCGATGCTGACGCCAAGCGCGTCAAGGCGTGGGCGCCCTACGGCCTGAAGTAACATCCTGATCTGACGGAGAGACACACATGGCACGCGTCAAAGGCGGGGTTACCGCGCACGCTCGTCACAAGAAAGTTCTGAAGAAGGCGAAGGGCTATTACGGCCGCCGCAAGAACACCTTCCGCGCCGCGAATGCGGCCGTCGAGAAGGCCGGCCTCTACGCCTATCGCGACCGCAAGAACAAGAAGCGCTCGTTCCGCGCGCTTTGGATCCAGCGCATCAATGCTGCGGTTCGGGAAGAAGGGCTCACCTATTCCCGATTTATCAGCGGGCTGCGCACGGCGGGGATCGAGCTTGACCGCAAGGTCATGGCCGACATCGCCATGAACGAGCCCGCGGCTTTCAAGGGTCTTGTTGCGCAAGCCCAGGCCGCACTGAAGTAACTCTCCATGGTTTCCTCCCCCGCGCGCGGGGGAGGCCGCCGCGAAGCGGCGGAGGGGGCGCACCCGCGCCAGT
>JAEWNX010000314.1 GCA_023461135.1 Pseudomonadota bacterium | reverse complement strand
GTTCCGCCCGGCGCGCCGGGCGCAGCCCGCGCCGCAAGCCGAAGAGCCAGCGCCTGCGTCAACAGACTCCGTCTTCGTCTCCTACGCCAGCGCCAACGCCAAAGACGTGCTGCCCGTCATCGAAGCGGCCAAAGCGCAGGGCCGCAGCTTCTGGATCGATCAGAACGGCATCGGCGCCGGTCAGCACTGGGCCGGCGAAATCGTGCGCGCCATTCGCACGGCCGGCGGCGTTGTCGTGATGTGCTCGAAGGCCGCGTTCGAAAGCGATCACGTTAAGCGCGAAATCTATCTCGCGGACCGTTACCGCAAGAAACTGACGCCAGTATTCATCGAGCATGCCGAGCCGCCGGAAGACTTCGAGTACTTCTTCGCCGGCGTGCAGCAGCTCAAATTGTTTGAAACCCCCGAAGCTGAACGCCCGCAAGCGCTGTTGAGCGCGCTAGGAACCGCGACATGACCCTCGCTCCAGATCCAGTTCTCCTCGAAGTGTCCAACGAAGGCATCGCCGTCCTTACGCTCAACCGGCCCGAAAAGCGCAACGCCTTCGACGAACTCGTCATCGCCAACCTCGCCGAACACTTGGAGACGCTGAAGGGCGCCGACCATGTACGCGCCGTCTTCATCCGCGGGGCCGGTCCGGTCTTTTGCGCCGGCGCCGACATCGACTGGATGCGCCGCGGCGGAGAGCGGACACTCGACGACAACGAAACCGACGCGCTCGCGCTCGCGCGTATGTTGCGTCATCTCCATGAACTGCCGCAGCTTACGGTAGCGGTTGCTCATGGGGCCGCGATGGGCGGCGGGGCAGGACTGCTCGCCGCGAGCGATGTCGCGGTTGCGCTCAAGGGAACCCGGATTCGCTTTTCGGAAGTGCGGCTCGGTCTAACGCCCGCGACGATTGCACCGTTCGTCGTTGAGGCAATCGGTTCCCGCATGGCGCGGGCGCTCTTCGCGAGTGGTGAGGAATTCGACGCAGCCTATGCGGAAAAGATTGGATTGGTGCAGTACACAGTTGACGACGAGGCCGGATTGCAGACGATCATGGAACACCTGAGCGATCTGGCGCTGGCTGCGGCGCCTGGCGCTGTGGCGGACGCGAAAGCGCTGGTGCGGTTCGTTTCCGAACATAAGATCGACGACGGCCTTTCGCGTGAAACCGCGCGGCGCATCGCCCAAAGGCGCGCTTCAGCGGAAGGCAAAGAGGGACTTGCGGCGTTTCTCGAGAAGCGCAAGGCGGAGTGGAACTCTTGAAGTTGAAGCGGGGTCTCAGCCGGTTTTGGACGTTCGCGTTCCGCGCGGGTCTCGTGCGCGCGCCGATGCCGTTCTGGCGCGTGGTTGTGGAATCCAAGCTCGACCGGCGGGCCCGCGCCTGGTCCAAGCGGTATGACGGCGCGGTGACCGCCGTGTTCGCCTGGGCGCGCACCATCGAAGAGGCCGAAGGCCTCGCCGTTTTAGCGTTGGAGGAAGAGGGCCTGGAGCCCGTCACCGCCGACGCGATCAAGTGCCCGCCCGCAGCGGCGCCCAAGTCGGCGCCCCAGGCTGTGGCCCGCTCCGATCTGGGGTTCATCACCAATGTCGAAGATGAATTGCCCGCCGACGGCTCGTCCCGGCGCGACGCACAGGCTTGATCGGCGCGCCTAGGCGCCTGAAAGTTCCGTCATGAGCGGTGAAATCGAGGCTGCCGGCGCCCTGGCGACTGCGGGCGCCGTGGTGGGCGCCATAGAGAAGGGCGATCCGGGCAAGCCCGCCGAGGGCGCCTGCCTGAATTGCGGCACCGAACTTGGCGGCGGCCGCTACTGCAGCAATTGCGGCCAGTCCGCGCGCCCGCACCGCACGCTGGGCGGTCTCCTCGGCGAGTTTCTCGCGAGCCTCTGGAATTTCGACACCAAGGCCTGGCGGACGCTGCCTATGCTGCTGTTCCGGCCGGGTACGCTCACGCGCGCCTACGTCTTCGGCAAACGCGCGCGTTTCATCTCACCGCTGGCCGCATTCTTGCTCGCGATCTTTCTCATGTTCTTTGCGTTCTCGATGCTCGAGGTTCCGCAGAATACGCGCGACAGAACCAATATCGAGGTCACGACGGCGGACCTCGCTGAAGCTCGGCAGGAGCTGGCCCAAGCGCAAGCCGAACTCCAGAACGCGCGCACCAATCCCGACCCGGACCAGCCGGCCGGATTAGAGGCGCGTCTCGCCGAAGGCGCCGTACGGATCGCCGGCGACCAAGTGGGCCGCCTGGAGCGTCAGCTCGCGCGCCAACAAGAACGTGAGGCCGAACGAGCCGCTCGGGCGGCGAGCGAAGCGCAAACCACAACCCCCGCGACCGAGAACGCCGCGCAGTCCGCCCCGACACCAGCGGCTGCTCGGGCGCCCACGCCAGCCGCCGAAACCAGGGAAGAAAGGGGCGTGAACGTCGGCGTCTCGGTGAATGGCGAGCCTGTCTCGGAGGACTCCACCTGGCAGGAAGACCTCGCCGCCGCCGTCGATCGCGGCGACGTCACCGTCAACCTGGGCCACCCCGCGCTCAACGCCCGCGCCTTGGAGACGCTGCGTAATCCCGATCTGGCGCTTTCGCGCATTCAGGAAGCAGCTTCGAAATATTCATTCCTGCTGGCGCCGATGTCGCTCCCGTTCATCGCGCTGCTTTTCCTCTGGAAGCGCGGCGTCACGCTTTACGATCACATGGCCTATGCGCTCTACGGGCTCGCGTTCGCCGCTTTGCTGTTCTCCGGCGTCGTTTTGCTCGGCAAAATTCCGTTCGTCAGTTGGGCGGCAGGCTGGCTGATCTTTGCGCTTCCGGTCCACATGTATTTCCACATCGGCGGCGCCTACGCGCTCGGATGGTTCTCCGCGCTCTGGCGCACCGGCCTGATGCTGATCTTTGCGCCCGTCGTCGCCTCCGTCTGCTTCGCTTTGGTGATTATTCTCGGCCGTGTGGGATGTTCGAAGA
>JAEWNX010000313.1 GCA_023461135.1 Pseudomonadota bacterium | reverse complement strand
AGGTAACCTGGGCGACGCGTCAGGAAGTGACGGTCTCCACGATCATGGTGGTGATCATGGGCGTTGCGGCGGCGATCTTCTTCTTCACCGTCGACTCGATCCTGCGGCTGATCGTCGGTTTCCTGCTCAATCTCTAAGATGGCTCTCATGGCTGAAGTTCAAGAACCGCAAGTCGACGCTCCGCAGCCGCGCTATTCCGGCAAGGCGAAGTGGTACATCGTGCACGCCTACTCGAACTTCGAGCAGAAGGTGGCGGAAGCAATCCGCGAACAGGCACAGCGCCAGGGCCTCGAAGAACAGTTCGAAGACATTCAGGTGCCGACCGAGGAAGTCACCGAAGTCGTGCGCGGCGCCAAGAAGGTGCGCCAGCATCGCCACTTCCCCGGCTATGTGCTGGTGAAGATGGAGATGACTGACGAGGCCTATCACCTCGTGAAGAACACGCCGAAGGTGACAGGTTTCCTGGGCACTCAGAACAAGCCGCAGGCGGTGAGCGATCGCGAAGTCGAGCGCATTCTCGGCCGCGTGGCGGAAGTGGGCGCGGCCAAGCCGCGGCAGCTTATTCACTTCGAAACCGGCGAACGCGTTCGCGTTTCGGATGGGCCGTTCCAGAGCTTCGAGGGTCTCGTTTCCGAAGTGGACGAAGAGCGCGGCCGCCTGAAGGTCGCGGTGATGATCTTCGGCCGCGAAACGCCGGTCGACCTCGAATACAGCCAGGTCGAGAAGCTCCGCTAGGCCCTAATCACCGACGACCATACTCGCCAGTTCTGCGCGAACATCGGTCTGTTCGTCGGTCACAATGATCGCCTGAGACATCAGCGCGGCGTAGAAAAGGTACGCGCGCTTGCGCGCCTCTTCCGGTCCGTGTCCAAGCTCAAGGAAGAGCTTTGCGTAGTAGCGCAGGCGGTGGTGGTCGATCAGCAGGACAGCGTGGGCGGCTTCCTCATCGCGCCGCGCCCAGAACCGGATCGCCATTTCGATGGCGGCGGCGCGCGTGGCCTTTGGGCCGGACGAGGGGAGTGCGAGCGTGCGCTTGAGACGCTCGCCGGCGTCGGGCGCGGCGCGCTCCAGGCGATCACCGACCTGATACGTGGCCGCCTTACGCCATTGCTTCAGCATGGCCTTGTGTAGCGCTTCGCGATCCTTGAAGTGCCAGTAGAAACTGCCGCGCGTGACGCCGAGACGCTTAGCCAACGGATCGACGCGCACGGCGTCGATGCCGCCCTCGGCGAGCAGATCGAACGCAGCTTCGACCCATGCCGTGACATCGAGCGTAGTCACGGGCGCAGTGGCTTTGCGTGCAGTCATGCTTGCTCCGAGAGATCGGCGCGCGTGTGCGGTTGTTGCGCCGAGACCACCGTAATTCGCATTACGTTACGTGAGGGCCCGGCCTGTGGACAAGCCCCAGGCCTTGCGTAACCGTACACTTGTGTATGGCGGGGCAAAAGACCCTGCGCGCGGGAGGGAGCAATGGCAAAGCATCGCGATCGGTTCGGCGCGCGGTTTGGCGCGGTGTTAGGGGCTGCGCTGGGGATCGGCGGCGTGATGGCGCCTGACGCGTTTGCGCAAAGCGTGGTGCAAGCCGCTGACGAGGAAGTCATCGTCACCGCGCTCAAGCACGGCGAACGCAATGTCCAGGACGTGCCGCTGGCCGTGACGGCGTTCGGCGAGCAGCAGCTTGAAGCGCTGAACTATCAAGACTTGCAGAGCCTCACTTACGTGATGCCGAACGTCCAACTCGAAGACATCGGCACAGCGCGCGGCATCGCGAACTTCGCGATCCGCGGCATCGGCATCAACAGCTCGATCCCATCGGTCGACCCCACGGTCGGCGTGTTCGTAGACGGCATGTATCTTGGCATCAACGCGGGCATCCTCGCCGACAATTTCGACTTGGCGGGCATCGAAGTGCTGCGCGGTCCGCAGGGCGTTCTCTTCGGCCGCAACGTCACCGGCGGCGCCGTGGTCATCCGCACGGCCGCGCCAACCGATGACTTCGAAGTGAGCGGCGGCGTGGCGGTCGAGACCGGGCTTAACTACATCGCCGACCTTGCGATCAACGTCCCGCTGATGCCGGACGTGCTAAGCGCGCGGTTCTCAACGTATTACAATGAAGACGAGGGCTGGTTCGAGAACGACTTCGACGGCTCGCAGTTCGGCGGCGGGGAACTGCGCATCTATCGCGGCGCGCTGCGCCTAGCGCCGACCAACAACCTCGAGATGCTGCTGCGTTTGGAGCAGGGCTCCGGCGACGGCGACGGCCCGGCTTCGCAGAACCACGGCTTCTATTCGCGCGATTCGTTCGACTTCTCGGTCAACAACCGCGGCTTTGGCTCCGGCGATTGGGAGCAGGCGATCTTCGAGACCAACTGGGACGTCGGCGTCGGAGACGGCACGATCACCAACATTCTCGGCTGGCGTCAGTACGAGGGGCAGACGAGCAGCGATATCGATGCGACCGGCCAGACAATGGCGCCGCTCACTGCGGCCGTTAACGGCACCGCCTTCCACGCGCGCGCGATCAACGATCAGAACCAGTGGAGCAACGAACTCCGCTACGCGGGCACGTTCGGGCCAGTGGATCTCGTAGCCGGCCACTACATGTTCGAGCAGGAGCTATTCTATATCGAGGAGCGCTTCCTGTTTGCGGGCTTCCTGCCGATCGCCGGTCCGCTCACATACGCGGCTGCCGATCCATTCTGGATCACGCGTGTCGGCGGTGGTGAGGGCGAGTTCTCGACTTGGGGCATATTCGCCAACGCCGATTGGCATCTCTCCGATCAACTGACGTTGAACTTCGGCGTCCGCTACACTGAAGAGGACAAACAAGCACGCATCTCGCGCATCCGGCGCGGCCTGACGCCCGTCAGCCAGCCCGTCACCAGCGCGGGGCCGCTGCTCGGTCTGTTCCTGCTTCCGGCCGACAACCTCGATGGCGTCAACACGCCTCCTGGCGACGGCGTTGTCGGGGGCAGCATCGACGGACGCTTCCTGAACTTCTCCGACCAGCCGTTTGATCTGTCATGGACAGACACCTCGCCGCGGCTGGGTATTCAGTGGGAGCCCAATCCGAACACGAACCTCTATGCGTACGCGGCGCGCGGTTTCCGCAGCGGTGGCGTGAACTTCCGTGTCACCACGCTCGGAAGTGCGGCCGTGAGCGGCGCTCCGACGGCGTTCGAGCCCGAAGAGACCACCACGTACGAAATTGGCTGGAAACAGGAATTCCTGGACGGCCGCGGTCGCCTCAATCTCGCGGTGTTCCAGAACGAGATCGAGGCTATGCAGCGCGAAACCAACGTGCCGGATCCAACCGGCTCGGGCGTGCAGCAGGTTATCGTGAACGCCGGCACCGCCACCATTATCGGTGCGGAAATGGAGGCGCGGTTCAATCTGACCGAGAGCTTCATGGTGCAGGTGCAGGCGGGTTACACGGACGGCGAATACGACACCGTCACCGCCGACCTCGACGGCCTGCTGCTGGACTGCGCTACGCAAACGCCATTCGGCACGCCATTGGCGCTGTCGGTAGGGCCCTGCGACCAGGCGCTGGAAATCCCGCGTCTGACGCCCTGGACATACGGCGTTTCGCTGTTCCACGATCTATCGATCATGGGCGGCATGCTCTCCAGCCGCATCAGCTACAACCACCGCGACGAGAACTTCTACACCGACAACAATCGAGGCAGGCTGAACGAGGCGGACATCGTCGACGCCAACTTCACGTTCAGTCCGGCCGAGAGCAATTGGACCTTCTCGGTGTATGGCAACAACCTGACGGATGAAGTGACGTTCGGCGGCGACACGCAATTGCCGGGCGCTACTCAATTCTGCCAGCTCGGATCGCCGGCAACGTGCAATGACGGCAATCCGTTCAACGGCAATCCGACGTTCTCGCCGCTGAACAAGGGACGTGTGATCGGGGCAAGGCTGCGCTTCGACTTCTGATCGTTCGTTCTCTCTCCTGATCCTTGGCCGCGGG
>JAEWNX010000312.1 GCA_023461135.1 Pseudomonadota bacterium | reverse complement strand
ATGCCCGAAGATGTCCACGACCTAGCCAGGGCGAGAAAGCGCCACATCTATGAGGATCTCAGCGTGCTTCTCCCAGAGTTCGCGGAGCCGTGGTTTGCGCGTCACTACAATGCGTCGGCGACGGAAGAGATCGCCGCGGAGGACGCAGGTGCGTGCCATCAGATGGGAGGTCCTGCCAAGCAGCCATAAGAGTTGAGCGGGACAGGCGCGTGAGTTGAGCGGCGAAATGTCGAACTCGAGTTGCCAAGCCTTCAGGAAAGAAAGTTATCGTCGTGAGTACGAACCCGAACTGGGAGTTCAAGAGCGACCACGATATTCTGGTGGCGTGCGTGGGCTACAATTTCGGTGCTAAGCCGGAAGAGAAGCTGGACGAGATCAGGATATCGCGCGGCGGCTACGGACATACCGTTGCGAAACGCATGCGGCTCGGCCGCGACGACATCGTCATGGATATTGGCAGCGGCTGCGGCTTTGTCGGCCGCACAATCGCGCCGCAGGTGCGCGGACTCCACTGTGTCGATCTCAGTCCGGATTTCTTGCGCTACTGCGAAAAAGAGCTGGCGGAGTTCGATAATGTACGGTGTCACCTGATCGATTACGCCGACTACTCGGTAGTAAAGGACGCAGGCGTCAACAAGGTGTACAGCACGGCCGTCTGGATTCATTTCAATTATTACGACTTCTTCCACAATTTGACGGCGTTGCGCGATGTCCTGCAGAAGGGTGGCGAAATCTATCTCGACTACGCCGATCCGGCCGGGCTCAAGGATGGCGACGGCCGCATTTTTGGCGAGCATTCGCGCGGTTACCGCGCCAATCGCGAAAGCATATTCAATCTCGTCCAGTATAACGGCGAATCCGCGGTCAATGCGGTGCTCGAAAGCACGGGCTTCGAACTCGTCGAACGATGGCAAACGCACGCTGAATGCTTCTCGGTGCTGGCAAGGAAGGTGTGACCACGGCCTCGGTGGAGTCCACTTTCGCCCAAGATCGTCGCCAACGATCCTGGCGCATTGTGAAATGGCCGAGCGCCTTATGAACTCATGAACCTCTCCGGCACTCTGGTTAAAGCTGAATTGTCATAGTGGCGACTCCGCCTTTGACCGCCTTCGAATGGACCAGGATGTCGTGGGCTTGGAGCGCCGCTTTGAATCGTGGCTAACCCTTCGGGCGCAACGGTGGCGAGGCGACACTATCTTCGGCAGCCCCACCTGGCGCGTAGCGCAAATTACGATGGCAGTCACGGCTCATGGGCGCAGTCAGCACGAAAGCGCGCCTACCTACAGCCCGAGGGTTCTACTCATCACCGAGAGTAGTTTCGCGAGCGCGAAGCACACCTATTATCCTGGGAAGTCTGAACACGGACGTTGAGAAACTGCGCCTCAAGGCGAATGGTCAAGTCTGAGAGATGGTATTGTCGCGGCCGCGAGGAAGCTGGGACGTGGACGGGCCGGTGTGGGTTCGAGCTATTCGGGCGTTTCGCCGCCGGCTGTGGCCGGCGCAGCGGTTCCCATCATCAATGTGAACGACGAGCGCAGTGGACGATGCTGGCCTTCAGGCACGAGACGCACTGCAACGCATGGCCGTTCGGCCCTGGTGAGCTGCGCTTGCACAGATTTCATTGACGTCATTATCTTGTTTTGTACGGTGCCCGTGGGGGAGGGGATGAAACAGTCCTTCACGTTGTTTGGCGGCGACAGCGCGCACGTCTTCGACGGATTGGCGCAGCGAATGCGTGAGTCATGCATTGTGTACCGCATCGGCATCGACCAATTCGAGGGAGCCGAACTGAAGATAATCACGGAAGGTGTCACACGTATGCTCACGCCTGCTGACACGCTGCCGATGATTGATGTGCAAATTTCCCGCCACCTTTATCTGCAGGCGGTTGGCAAGGGCAGCGTTACGGGCTGGTTCGTATTGCTCAACGGGTCCGCCGGCTGAGGTGCGGTTTCGCCGGGACGCTGTTTGCGCTAAAGCACATTGCATGAGCGGCTTCAGTGGGCGCGATCTCGACCGGTTCGAAGGCATGATCTCGGTCGAGGAGGCCGAGCTGCTGCACCGCCTCGCTGCGCATCTGGCCGTCGGCTGCATTGTCGTGGTGGGATCGTGGGGCGACAAATCCATCGCGCTGGCGCGCGGCGCCAAAGCTAATCCGGCGCAGCCGCTGGTCTATTACATCGATCCACACGCGCGCTTCACCGGGGTCTATGGCAGCGAGTTCGGAGTCCATGACCGCAGGGCTTTCTATACGGCGATGCTGGCGGCGGGCTGCGCAGAGGATGTCGCCTTGATCAATCTGCCCAGCACGGCCGCAGCGCATGCATGGCCGTACCGGGCCGGCCTCGTGTTCGTCGACGGCCACCCCGCCGAAGCGGCCGTCGAAGCCGATGTCGCGGCATGGGCGCCGCATGTCGTTGATGGCGGCTATCTCGCCTTCGGCGACGCGCTCGATCCCGACGCGGGACCTGCGCAGGTGATTGCGCGCCTCATCGCTTCGGGCCACTACACGCGCGCAGTGTCATCAGGGACGATCGTCGTGCTGCAAAAAGTCCCCGACCCGGTGCGTCAAGAAGCGTGGGCTACCCGCACCGACGCGCTCTTTGAAGTCCGCTCGCGGGCGGAGGCGGAGGGCTATGACGGCGATTTCGCGATATCGCGCATCGCCTACGGCACATTTGTCTCCCCCGCGCGTCGCTACATGTACATGGAAACGCCGAAAGCGGCGTGCACGTCCTGGAAGCGCCTCATCGCAGACCTCGAGCGTGCGGCGGTGGAAACGCATCGCGCGCCCTATCACCGCGAAACGCGCGCCGACATGCTGATCCATCAGCGCAAGTATGTAGGCATTCCTACGCTGCTGGATACATCGGCGGACGAACGACGTTCGATTCTCGACGGTGCGGACGACTGGCATGTCTTTGCGCTGTGCCGAAATCCTTACAGTCGCCTGGTATCGGTGTTCGAGAACAAGGTACGCCTGGGTGAGCCGGGCTACCGCCATTTGACCGCCCGATTCGGCGATGCGGCCGGCTACAGCGATGCGCGCGCCGCCTTTGCCGCGTTTGTGCGTGAGATCGCCGCCGATTCGGAGCGACGCCGAGACGATGCTCACCTGCGCCCCCAACACGAGCTGTTGCTTATCAAGCTCGTTCCCTACCGGCGCGTATTTCCGATCGAACAGATGCAAGCTGCGCTAGATGCGCTGAGCGCGCATTTGCAGACGCAAGTCCCGCTCTCGATTGACAGAGCGAACGAAAGCGCCGCGCGTCCGTGGCGCAGCTATTACGACGAAGCCACTGCGGCGATCGCGGGCGATGCGTACGCCGAAGACTTCGCCGTCTTCGGCTATGACCGCAGCGACTGGCGCGGGGGCGAAAGCGACTTCAGCCAAACCGAACAGGAGCGCCGACTGCGCGCGGAAATCGTCGCACGCAACGAGAGGATCGAGAGACTGTACGATCTGCTGGAGGCGCAGAGGGAAAGCCTCAAAGATTAGCCAGCTTGCGGATAGCGGCGCGCAGCCGGGGATTGCGCTGCACCTCGCGGCGCACGTTCGCCACAAGTTTGTCTTGCAGCGAGGCGCCCGAGACGCCGTCCTCAGGAAGTTCGACGCCGCCTGCGAGCATTGCGATGACGACGTCGTATATGAGTCCGACATCGCGCCGGAACGTTTCGCGCTCGGCGTGCGGACGCACGAACCCGGGAGGCGGCGCGTCGCCTTCCGTAAACAGCTCCCGTCGCAGTCGCTCCGCGGCGGCGCCGGAATAGGCAGCGGCCTTCTTGGGGTCTTTGATGTAGTCCGACACGGCTTGCCACGCCGCACGTCGACGGAACCATTTCTGGCTGAGTCGGGCCGGCTCAATCAGGTGTTCAACCGTCGCGTCCGGCGCATAGATTGCTATTCGTCCGGCTTCCGCGAACTTCTCGATCACCTCGCTCTCCTCGTTCGAGAGCAAGGCTGCGCCAGATCCCACGCGTCCAAGCGCACGGGAGAAACCGCCGAGCTCGATCAACTTCCGGCGGTCGAAGGCGATGTTGCAGCCTGCGATCCATTCAGTGGGGCCGAGCGGGCGCGCAACCCCGCCCCAATCGACGATCGAGAGATTCCCGATCAATTCATCCGGCAGCCAGTCCGGGCGCGGCGTCACCCAGCGCGGGATGATGCGCCCGCCGACCACGCCGGCGCGCGGATTGAACCGCTGCAGCGCTGCGAGCAGGTTGCTCGCCCAATCGGGTGCCGCCACCGCGTCATCGTCGATATACGCGACGTATTTCGCGCCGCTGGCATCAGCGCCGACGTTCCGCGCATTAGAAAGACCGGCGATGGGCTCCAGCAGATATCGCACGCGCGTGCTCTGATAGCGCGCGCCGAACGCTGCGGCTGCGTCCTGGTCGGGAGAATTGTCGATGACCAAGATGTCCAGATCGCTGTCAGCGATATCCTGCGCCAACAACGACTCGATGGCGCCAGGTAAGACGTCGTAGCGATTGTACGTGCAGATGACGGCTGCGAGTGCGTGTGTGGCGCGCGCCGGCCCCGGGCGGGGGCCCCCCCGCCGCGTGTGGGGCGGGGCAAGGGTGGGCG
>JAEWNX010000311.1 GCA_023461135.1 Pseudomonadota bacterium | reverse complement strand
ATTCGACTAACCGCGCTAAATTGGGCGGGGGCGGGGCTAGCCGCCAAGTCTGATAGTCCACGTATTCGTGGATTACGATTGCGCCGCCGGGCTTCAGGGCGTCGACCAGTTTTTTCAGCGCGGGCTTCGGATGCGGCAGGAACGCCAGCACCCAGCGCACCCACGCCGCATCCGCATCTTTCACTGGCAGCGCGTCGACCTCAAAATCCACCTCATGCGCTTTCACTTGCGGAAAGCCGCGCGCTTTGGCCTGCGCTTCGAGCGTATCGAGAAAACGCCGCGAGCGTTCGAGCGCATAGACGGCGCCAGTCGGCCCGACGATCTCCGCCAGATCCATGGTCGCAAAGCCCGGCCCCGCGCCGAAATCGATCACCTTGGCGCCGTCGCCAATCTTCGCCCGCGCCCAAGCCTCCAGTGCGCGCGGGCGCCAAACGCGATGCTGAAATCCGAGCCGGTAAATCTCGTCGTCATGCGTGCCCAGCACGTAATCGCGTTCAGACATTCGCATCTCCTTGACGCAGATATAGAACGGAAGACCCGCACCGTCTCGCCGGACACAACGCGCCCTGGGACCGCGGGCCAGCGGTCCCAGGAACTGCGCCGCACGGGTGCGCGACTCGCGGTCCGCCCCTAAATTACCCGCGACAACGGAGCTTCAGCCGATGAGCCAGTATTCGCGCGCCTTTTCCGAGCAGGCGTTCAAGACCAAACTGGGGTCCCTCGATGCGCTCAAGGACCTGATCGCTGCGGCCAAGCGCATTCACGCGCTCATGCGCGATCCGGCGACGCCTGTTTGGGTGAAAGGCGTTTGCATCGCCGCGCTGGGCTATCTGATCCTGCCGACGGACGCCGTTTCCGATTTCATCCCCATCCTCGGCCACGGCGACGATCTTGCCGTGCTTACCGCCGCGCTCAGCGCCATCGCCTCGCATTGGAAAACGGACCAGCCGGCGATCGTGGCCGAAGACTGAAGCTGGACGCCGCGCGTGAAGAGCGCATAGTGGCGCCGCAGGAGGCGGCCAATGTTAGTGCGCTTCTGGGGCACGCGCGGATCGATTGCGACGCCTGGCGCCGCGACGTTGCGTTATGGCGGCAACACCTCTTGCGTTGAAGTGAATTCCGACGCCGGCGACATCATCCTCATCGACGCCGGCACAGGCGCCAGCGCGCTGGGCGGGGCGCTGGTGGACCAGGGCCGGGCGGCCAGAGGCCACATCCTCATCTCCCACACGCACTGGGATCACATTCAAGGCCTGCCGTTCTTCGCTCCGCTTTTCGTTACGGGCGCCGAGTGGCACATTTATGGGCCGCGCGCGCTCAGCCAGTCGCTGCGCGACATTCTCGCCGGGCAGATGGATTATTCCTACTTCCCGGTCGCGCTGAACGCGTTCGCTGCGAACGTGCAATTTCACGAAGTGGTCGAGGGCGGATTTTCCATCGGCGACGTGCGTGTGAGCACGCAGTATTTGAACCACCCTGCGCTGACGGTTGGGTATCGGCTCGAAGCCGACGGCGCGAGCGTCGTCTATGCGTCGGACCACGAACCCCACAGTCCCCATGCCGGCGAAGGCCACGCCGACGAAGCCGAAAGCGGCGACCTCGCGCACGTCGAATTCCTGCGCGACGCCGATCTCGTCATCCACGACGCGCAGTACACCGCGACCGAGTATCCGGCAAAGCTCGGCTGGGGCCACAGCACGATCGAGTATGCGGTGGATGTAGCGGCCGCCGCGAATGTGCGGCAGCTCGCGCTCTATCACCACGATCCTGCGCGCACCGACGACGCGGTGGATCGATTGATCGAGGCGGCGCGCAAACGTGTCGCAAACCTGGGCGCCGATCTCGTTGTGACCGGCGCCGCCGAGGGCGCGACGATCGAGGTGCGGGGCGCGGCCAACGCCAACAAGTTCACCCCGTTCTTGCCGTCCGGCCTCGTCAAACCCGCGGCCGATGTCGCCGAGGAGCCGATGCTTATCGCCGGCGCAGCCGCGGAAGATCGCAAGCTGCTGACGGCGGCGGCCAAGGCTGACGGCATCACCAACGTCTCCGACGTCTCGATCGAAAAGCTCAAGCAAGCTGTTGAGCGCGGCCATCCCTCCCTGATCGTGCTGGGCGACGCCGGCGGCGCCGATCCTGTCACGCTGTGCGCCGAGCTGCGGGCGCTGCAAGCGGACGAAGACAAGGATACGCCGATCATCGTCATAGCCGATCAGTCGCGGGTGCCTGCCGACAAAGGCGAAGCAGCCGGCGTGACCGATTGGCTGACGCGCCCCTACAGCCTGCAATACGCACGCTCGCGTCTGCGCGCATGGATGATGCGTTCGATGTTGCGCTGGCGCAAAGCGGCGTTGCCGGAGGACGAAGAGGAGCGCCTGGAGGCCGTGCAGCGTTTGGGCCTTCTCGATACGCCGGCGGAAGAGCGGTTCGACCGCCACGTCCGCATCGCCGCCGCCGCGCTCGATGCGCCCATCGCGCTCGTCACGCTGATCGACCGCGATCGGCAATGGTACAAATCTCACCACGGCTTCGATTTCAGCGAAACCTCACGCGATATGGGTTTCTGCTCGCACGCCATCCTGGAAGACGACCCCCTGGTGGTGAACGATGCGCTGCAGGATGACCGCTTTGCGGACAATCCCGTGGTCGTCGGCGAGCCGCACGTGCGCTTCTACGCGGGCATCCCCTTGCACGCCGCCGACGGCGCGCGCGTGGGCGCGTTCTGCATCGTCGACCAGAAGCCCCGCCGGCTCAGCGCGGCGCAACTGCGGATGCTGAAAGATATCGCGCGCCTGGTGGAGGAAGAGCTCGATCCGCGCGCCAGCACAGCGAAGGCGGCCGGTTAGAGCGAGCGCGCCAGTTGCGCGAGGCACGCCGGGAAGAGTTCGTGCTCCAGCGTCAGCACGCGCTCGGCGAGCGTTTCCGGCGTGTCGTTCGCGCCGATCGGCATCCGCGCCTGCCCGAGGATTTCGCCGCTGTCCACTTCTTCGACCACGAGATGAACGGTGCAGCCATGCTCGGCGTCGCCAGCTTCCAGCGCACGGGCGAGCGTGTTGATGCCGGGATATTTCGGCAGCAGCGAAGGATGAATATTGATCAACCGGCCTTTCCACGCGTTGACGAAGTAGGGCGTCAGCACGCGCATGAAGCCGGCGAGGGCGACGATCTCGATGTTGCGCTCGACCAAGAGCGCATCGAGATCGCGTTCGAACGCTTCGCGATTCTTGCCGTAAGGCCTGTGATCCAGCGCCACCGCTTCCACGCCCGCTTCACGCGCGCGATCGAGCCCCGCAACGCCCGGCACATTCGAGACGACGAGCGCGACCTGATAAGCATCCTGCTGGGCGTCCATCAGCGCCTGCAGGTTTGAGCCGCGGCCGGAGATGAGGACTGCGACGCGCTTGCGGGTCATGCCGCTTTCAGCACGCCGATCTGAACAGCGCTTTCGCCGCCTGCCGTCAGCATGGCGATGACGTCCTGCAGGTGCGCGGGCTCGACGATCAGCACCATGCCGATACCCAGGTTGAACGTGCGGCGCATATCGGCTTCCGGCACGCCGCCAACTTCCTGCAACCATTCGAACACGGCAGGGCGCGTCCACGCAGTCCAGTCGAAATCTGCTTCGAGCGTATCCGGCAGCGCGCGCGGCGTGTTCTCCACCAAGCCGCCGCCCGTAATGTGCGCCGCGCCTTTGGCGAGCTTTGCCTCGAACACGGGCTTCAGCGCTTTCGCGTAAATGCGCGTCGGCGTGAGCAGCGCTTCCGCCAGCGTCTTGCCTTTCGCGAACGGCGCGGGCGCACCCCAAGCCAAACCCGAGCGCTCTACGACTTTGCGCACCAACGAATAGCCATTCGAGTGCGGCCCGCTCGACGCGATGCCGATGATCGCGTCGCCAACCTTCATCTCATCGACGCGCGGCAGCAGCGTTCCACGTTCAGCCGCGCCGACGGAAAATCCGGCAAGGTCGTAATCGCCCCTGCCGTACATGCCCGGCATTTCGGCCGTCTCGCCGCCAGCGAGCGCGGCGCCCGCCTGGCGGCAGCCTTCAGCGATGCCTTTCACCACGAGCGCCGCTTCATCGGCGTTGAGCTTTCCCGTCGCGTAATAGTCCAGAAACATCAGCGGCTCAGCGCCCTGCGCGGAGAGGTCGTTCACGCACATGGCGACGAGATCGATCCCGACCGTCTCATGTCGCCCGCTCTCGATGGCGATCTTCAGCTTGGTGCCGACGCCGT
>JAEWNX010000310.1 GCA_023461135.1 Pseudomonadota bacterium | reverse complement strand
CGGTAAGGGCGCTTTGGGGCGAAGTTGCGATAAATTAGGGCGGCGACGGTGAAGATTTTTTGGACAATCAGCCGCTTGCACGACGAATGGCGGCCCGCCCGCGATGGTTAGCGTTCCCCTTCTTCGGGCGTGAGCGGGGCGGCGTCTTCCCCAGCCCGGCGACGCATCGCAAGAACGACGACAAACCCAAGCCCCAAGAGCAAGAACGGCGCGCCCCAAAGCGCCCAGGTCCGAGCGTCCCAGGGCGGGCGGAAAAGCACGAAATCCCCATAGCGCTGACGGAAGTAGGCTCGGATTTCTTCATCGCTATCGCCTGCGGCGACGCGCTCGCGCACGAGCCGGCGCATATCGGCGGCGATGTCCGCGGTGGATTGCGCGATCGGCTCGTTCTCGCATTGCACGCAGCGGATTTCCCGCTCGAGCGATTGCGCCCGCGCCTCTTGCGCCGGATCGGCCAACAAAGCCGGCGCGACAGCCGCAAGGAAGGCCGCGACGATGCTCACGGCGCGCTCCTTCTACGGCGCGCGAGCGCGATCAGGCTCAACAAGCCGCCCAGCGCCATCATCAGCGCTCCGATGAAGATGAAATGGACGAGCGGGTTATGATAAAGGCGCACAGCCCAGGCGCCGCCGCCATCGCGCACCGGTTCGCCGAGCGCGATGTAGAGATCACCATCAAAGCCGCTGAGGATGCCGACCTCCGTCGTCGGCGCGGGCGCCGTCGGATAGAAGCGCCGCTCGGCGGACACTGCTTCTGCGCCGCCTGAACTATCGATGCGGAAGTGAGCGCGCGTCGCCGTGTAGTTTGGCCCGTCGCGTTCGACCACGTCCAGCAGCGTGACGCGCCGCCCCGCGAACGCCACGCCTTCGCCCGGCGCCAGCGCGACCGCCTGCTCCGACCGGAATCCCGTTTCCGCAATGGCGCCGATCGTCAGCACGCCAGCGCCACTGTGCGCGAGCGTCATCGACCAAACCGCAAGCGGAAGCACAGCCAGCTTCGCCTTCGCCGCGCCTTCGCCGCGCTGCAGGCGCGTCCACAAATAGACAAGCCCGCCGCCAATGAGCCACACGCCAACGGCCAGCCCGATCGCCGGCACCGCGCGCCAGCTCGTCGACACCAGCGCGACGATCAGCGTCAGCAAGGCGAGCGCCGCCGCCGGCGCGAGGCGCACTAAGGCTGCGCGCGCATCGCCGACGCGCCACGTCTGCATTGGCCCGAGGGGCAACAGCAGGAAGAGCGCCGCGAGCAACGGCGCGACCGTTGCGTTGAAGAAGGGCGGGCCAACGGAGATCAAACCGCCCCCCGCCGCTTCGACTATAAGAGGATAGAGCGTGCCGATGAGCACGACGCCCGCCGCGACCGCGAGGCCGAAATTGTTCCAGACCAGCATGCTTTCGCGGCTGATCGCGGCGAAGCCGGAAGGCTGCGCCAGTTTCGGCGCGCGCCAGGCGAAGAGGCCAAAACCTACGCCCATCGCAATACCGAGCAGCACGAGAACGGCAATGCCGCGCTGCGGGTCGACCGCGAACGCATGCACCGACGTAAGCACGCCGGAGCGCACGAGGAATGTGCCGAGCAGCGCAAGCCCGAAGCCCATGATCGAGAGCAGGATGGTCCAACTCGCCAGCGAGCCGCGCCGCTCCGTCACGATCGCCGAATGCACCAGCGCGGCGGCGACGAGCCACGGCATGAAGCTCGCGTTCTCGACCGGATCCCAAAACCACCAGCCGCCCCAGCCGAGTTCGTAATAGGCCAAGTACGAACCCAGCGCGATGCCGATGGTGAGGCATGTCCACGCCACCAGCGTCCACGGACGCAAGGCGCGCGCCCAGGCTTGGTCGGCTTTGCCTTCAAGCAGCGCGGCGATCGCCAGCGAAAACGGAATGCTCATCCCGACATAGCCGACATAAAGCATCGGTGGATGCGCCGCGAGCGCAGGGTCCTGCAGCAACGGATTGAGTCCAGACCCTTGCATCGGCGCTGGATCGAGACGCGCGAACGGGTTGGAGAGGAAAAGCGTGTAGACGAGCGCGCCGGCTGTCACCAAGCCTTGCACGCCGACAGTGCGTGACCAGAGCCCGAGGTTCTGCTTGCCCCGGGTAGAGGCGTAGATCGCGCCGAACAGCGCCGACACCAGGCACCAGAGCAGCATCGAGCCTTCATGGTTTCCCCACGCGCCAGCGATCTTATAGATCAGCGGCTTGTCGATGTGCGAATTGGCGGCGACGGTCGCCACCGAAAAATCCGAGCGCACGAAGAGGGCGATGAGGCAAACGAACGCTAGGACAATGAGCACCGCCGCCGACTGCGCGATCGCCGCGGCGGCCTCGGCGCGGGAATCGCGCCTGGATGCGGCAAGCCCCATCACGCCTTGCGCCAGGCTCAGCATGAGCGCGAGCACAGCAGCGAACGCGCCGATCTCAGCGATCATGGCGGCGCATCGCCTTTCCACTCGCCGCGTTCCTTCAGCGCTTCGGCGACTTCGCGCGGCATGTAGTTTTCATCGTGCCGCGCGAGCACGCGCTCGGCTTCGAACGCCTCTCCCGGACGCCAACTGCCCTCGGCGACCACGCCTTGGCCCTCGCGGAAGAGATCGGGCAACAGGCCCGCATAGCGCACCTCGACCTGCACCGCGCCGTCGGTGACGGCAAAGCGCGTTGCGCCGTCGGCGTCGCGGCGCACGGTGCCTTCGACGACGAGGCCGCCCAGACGCACGCGCTGTCCGGGTTGCGCCTTTTCCGCCAGCTCGGAAGGCGCGACGAAATACACGACGGATTCCCGCAACCCAGCGAAGGTCAGCGTCGCCGCCAGCACGAGCACCGCGCCCGCTGCGCCAATCATCATCAAGCGTTGATCGCGGCGCCGCATGTTATCGTCCTTGCCGGTTCAGCGCGCGGATCATCTCCTGGCGCGGATCGTCCGGCGCCATGCGCGATCCTGCTTCGTTGGCGTAGCGGCGCAGATTCGCGGCGTCGCCTTCTTCGGCCGCATGCATCGCCAGATAGAGCCAGGGCGCTGGATCGTCGGTCAGCGTCGTGGCCGTATTGAATAGCTCCACCGCTTCCGGCGTCACGCGGCCCTCGATCTGCACGCGCGCGCGGCCCAATCCGATCATCGCTTCCGCAAGGCGCGGCTCGCGGCGCAGCGCGGCGTCGAAGGCGCGCGCCGCCTCTGGGGCGCGGCCCTGGTTGAGCAGCAATTGCCCCGCATAGAAGTGCGGCAGCGGATCGTCCGGATTCTCTCGTCCCGCTTCGTGCAAGACGGCAAGCGCCTCGTCCGCCGTGAACGTCGTTGGATCGCGGTGCTTTAGCGCGTCCAGGCGCTGCGCATAGGCGGCGCCGCCGAGTTCCGGCCGGCCGATCAGCAGGTACGCGCCGAGCGCTGCGATCCCCACCAGCGCACACGCGGTCAGGGCCGGGAAAGCGCTGCGGGCCCCGCCGCCGGCGCGCCGGTATGCGCGCAGCACCCAGAACGCCGCGCCGGCGCATAAAAGCGCGCCGACCAAAAGGACGGTGAGCATCGACCACACGGGGGCGGTTGCTAGCGTGGTTTGGCTAAGGGGAGAATGCTCGGCGACGCCGCAGGCCGATTTAGTCGGTAGCCGGCAGCCGGAGGCGCGCTTTGAGGCCGCCCAACTCGCCGCGTTCGAACAGCAGTTCGCCCGCGTAGAGATCGACCGTCTCCTTCAGGATGGAGAGCCCGAGGCCCTGGCC
>JAEWNX010000309.1 GCA_023461135.1 Pseudomonadota bacterium | reverse complement strand
CGCCGATACGGCGCGGCTAATGGTCATGGCGCGACGGTTGTCCGATGAGGACGCAAAATGGGAACGCGGTGCGGGGTTTCCAACCTCAAAGCCGCGGCTGTGCCCGCAACTGTAAGCGGCGAGCGCTTCCGCCATTAGGCCACTGAACCCCCAAGAGCTATCGGGGTCCGGGAAGGCGGCGGAAGAGCGATCGAGCCGTAAGCCAGGAGACCTGCCGCCGCACGTCGCTCGTTCGCCGGCCGGGATCAGCCGAACGAACCGGACGTCTCCGCAGCAGCGACGCGGGCGGCCCCCGCCCGCCTTGTCGCTGCTGTTACGCGCTTGGGGGGCCCGCGCGCAGAGGGGACGAACCTATGCGTTCATTGTTTTTCGTTGGCGCTGCGCTTGCGGCGCTTTCTTCTACGTCGGCCCTTGCTCAGGACGAGGAGGTGATCGTCACCGCCTCGCGCGCCGGCGGCGTTGAAGCCGATCTGTACGGCGGATCGGCTTCCTCGTTCTCCGCTGAGGAGCTGGAGCGGCGGCAAATTAGGAATCTCGTGGACATCCTCAACGAAGTCCCCTCCTCCAACGTGAGCCGTCAGGGCGCGCTGGGCGGACTGGCAGCCGTGCGGCTGCGCGGCTCTGAAGGCAATCACACGCTTGTGCTGATTGATGGCGTCGAAGCCAACGATCCGTTCCAAGGGGAGTTCGATTTCGCGGCGCTGATGACGGACGAGCTTGCGCGCGTCGAAGTGCTCCGGGGTCAGCAAAGCGCGCTTTATGGATCGGACGCGATTGGCGGCGTGGTCCATTACATTACGGCGTCCGGCCGCGAGCGGCCCGGGTTCAGCGCGCGCTTCGAAGGCGGTTCCTTCGGCACGGGCGCGGCAAGTGCGCGGATCGGGGGCGCTGGCGGCCGGTTCGAGGGCGCCATCACGGCGTCCGCCTATTCTACCGACGGATCGAACATCTCGCGCGCGGGCAGCGAGGAAGATGGCTACGAGAACCGGGCGCTCGCTGCGCGCGGATCGGCCGCCGTGACGGACGTGCTGACGCTGCGCGCGGTTGCGCGCATCACGCATTCGCAAGGCGACGCAGACGATGCGAGCTTCGGCGCGCCGGTCGACGGCCCGGATCACTATGTCTACAACGCGTTCTACGGTCTCCTCGGCGCGGATCTCGCGGTGTTGGACGATGCATGGACGCATTCATTCACGGTCCAATACGTTGACGGCAGACGGCGCGATTATTCACCCTTCTTCCTGAATTTCGTCGATGGAACGCGCGAGAAGGCGTCCTACGTCACGGCGTACAGAATTGGCGATGCCGCCCAGCACACGCTGACGGGCGCGATCGATTATGAACGCGAGACCTATCAGAACGTGTCGCCGTCGGCGCCGCCGAGCGCGGCGCAGGAGCGGGTGCTGGAAACGGCCGGATTCGTATTTGCCTACGACGTCGCTCTGAACAATCGCATCGGCGTCGGCCTGGCCGTGCGCCACGACGATAATTCACGCTTCAAGGACGCAGACACGTATCGTCTGCAAACAAGCTGGCGGGCGACGGGCGCTCTGCGGCTGCGTGGCGCGTTCGGCACAGGCGTCAAAAACCCAACCAATTACGAGCTCTTCGGATTTAATCCGCCGTTTTTCGTGGGCAATCCAAACCTCGAGCCAGAACTGTCACGGGGCTGGGAAATCGGCGCCGACGTCGACTTTCTGGGCGGCGCCGCGCGTTGGGGCCTCATCTATTTCCAGGCTGAGTTGGAGAACGAGATCGCGGGCGGGTTCTTCTCCTCGCCCTTCAATCTTGCGACGCCCTCGGAGCAGCGCGGGATCGAGACGACATTCCACGCCAGCATTGGCGACCGTTGGGACATCGACGCTTCCTATGCCTGGCTCGATGCCGATCAGGATGGCGTGCAAGAAATTCGCCGGCCTCAACATAGCGCAAGTTTTGGCGTGTTTTGGCGCGCAAGCGGCGATCGCGGCGGCATTGGCGCGCTTGTGCGCTACAACGACGACATCACCGACGACGATTTCGCCACGTTCCCAGCGACCCGCGTGACGCTCGACGGGTTCACTACGATTGCGCTGACAGCGGATTGGAGGCTCAGCGACACCGTCGAAGTGTTCGGCCGCGTCGAGAACGCGACGAACGAGACTTACGAGCAGGCCGTTGGATTTCGTGCCCCGCCCGTCGGGGCCTTCGCCGGCCTTCGCATCACGCCGTCAATCCATCGCGCCGAGTGAAAGACTGAGATCGTCGCCAACGATGTCCTGTCGTCGCGCATCGTAACAGGCCGACCGCAGGCCGCCGTTCTGAGCGCCAGGCGGGAGATCTTGGCGGCGAAACCATTGCCGGCTCAGCGACACAACGCCGTCCACGGCCGCATCGGCTGCGGGCCATCTGGCCGCTGCGAGGCGCGCGCGCGTCGCTTCGGAGCGCGCCCATGACGGCCACGCTTCGCCGTCGTGGGTAAAGCGCACGCGGAGTGTGCCGCAGGGAAACTGGCCCCACTCCATGTCGTTGACCGCGACGAGCCGGCGTTCGGCGGGGGCGCAGAAGCGCGGACGCACGCCGGGTTCGACAACGCCCCTGAAGTAGTCCAGACCGGTTTCGGTCAGCGTGTACGTGACGATCTGCGGGTTTGCCCCAGCCTCCTTCTGCAGGAAGCCCATCTCGACGAATTCTTCCATGCGCGCTTCTGCAGCCGACGCGGCGGACTGTCCCCAGTCGCGCGTCATCAGATCGTAGCGCGCGACAAAGGAGTTGCGGCGCACTTGCTCGATCCAGAGTGTCGGCCAACGCATGCAAACGGGCGCATTCGCGATCATCGGCGCGATCGCGGCGGCGACTTCAGCGCGTGAGATTTCTGACTCCACCCGCTGGATCGCCATGCCCACGGCCCCGAGCTGAATTTCGCGCGGCATGCGGGCGGTAGCCTGCGGCTCGCTCTCGGCGGCGGAGGGTGGCGCGCCGCTCGACGGCTCCGGCGTGCTCGCGCACGCTGCGGCCGCCCAGACGAGCAGCGCCATCGACACGCATCGGATCACGCTTCCCAGCGGCATTGCCGCCTCCCCGTCAGGACCCTTTGTCTGAGAGGACTAAATCACGGGTGCGTGAAGGCCGCAAACGAAGGCGCCCCAAAGGAAGCCATGCCGGTTGAAGTGCGCCTTGCTAAGCGTTGGAGCGGGTAGAGGGAATCGAACCCTCGTCTTCAGCTTGGAAGGCTGCGGCTCTACCATTGAGCTATACCCGCAACCGCTCGGGGCGACGCTTCTAGGGCCTTTCGCCGGCGTTTGCATCCGCAATTGATGCGGCCAACACCCGAGCCTACCGTCCTGCCTTCTTTGAAAAGGAGGACGCCATGTCTGTCGCTAAAGTGATCGAAGTCACCGCCGGCTCGAAAAAGGGTCTGGAGGACGCCATCGAGCAAGGCATGGCGAAGGCCTCCGACACGCTCGAGAACATCGAGGGCGCCTGGATTCAGGACATCAAGGTGGTCGCAAAGGACGGCAAGATCAGCGAATGGCGCGTGAACATGCGCGTGACGTTCGTTCTGAACTGACCGGACGCTGAACCGAGGATCGCGCGAAAATCCGCCTACGCCTGTCGGGCGTTCGGCGGGACAGCGCTTCTCTACGCTGTGCGCAAAGAAGGCTGGTGGAAGGGGGTGGATTCGAACCACCGTACGCTCTCGCGGGCAGATTTACAGTCTGCAAAAACTGACCGTAAGGCGTTGATTTCAAACGAAGCCGTTCAACATCAGCCTGTCATTTCCACTCACCTACAATCCGACCAGACGAAGTCGCTGACGCTGCACAAGGACAAGACCATGCTGGAGACGGTCTACGTGCAGCTTTCGGAGGCCCAGGCGCTGCAGGTTCAGCGCCTCCGGGGGATCATCTAGCGCCAGCCGAGCCTCGCGCGCCAGATGTACGCGCTGACGATCACCGCCGCGAACAGCAGTCCGGTCCCCGCCAGATAGGGGATCGAAAGCCCCGTCTGCATACGGGCGTAGTTCACTGCCGCGTGTAAAAGGCCGACGATCACAACCGCGCCAATCCAGCTCCTCATCTGGCGTGCAAGCACCACGCAGACGAGCGACAGCGCGATATGACCGGCGAGGGTGCGAGCGCCACTCAGCGCCAGCACGCTGGCTTCGATGCGATCCGCGTACATCGCAACGCGAAGTGCGAACTCGATCAGCCCCATAGTGGAGGCCACGATGACGACGATCCAAAACCAGGAGAGTCGATTGCGCCGTAGATCGGCAACGCCGATGGCCGCTGCCTTCGCGGCTTCCTCGCCAGTGGCAGCAGCAATGAAATACGCAAAGGCGCCGAAGCGTGTGGTCATTCCTACCGCTTCGGCACCGTCCATGAAGTAGCTTGGCCGCAGCAACATCGTTTTTGCGACCATGATGAAGATAAGGGCGATGACCGCCAAAAGCAGCGGCGCGTGCGGGGCACGCGGCGCTGCCGGAATGTCAGGGCTACCCACCAAGAATTATGTCATCCCCACCGCCAGGGCCCCCTCCACCTCCCCAGATAGGCCCGTTTCCGCCGCCCAGATAGGCGAAGTTTCCATCGAGAAAGCTGTAGACCGCGCCATCAACAATCAGCTCCATTGGAGCGGGCGCGCCGACGGGGGAGTCAACCGGCTCAAGGTCGTTCTCGCCTAGCCCTCCGTCAAAG
>JAEWNX010000308.1 GCA_023461135.1 Pseudomonadota bacterium | reverse complement strand
CCGGCGGTCGCTAAAGCGGCCTATATTTGCCTCAGCGAATCATGACCCAGCCCTTCATCCACCTGCGCGCCCGTTCGGCCTACTCGCTGCTCCAGTCCGCAGTGCAGGTCAAAACGCTTGTGAAGCTCGCCGCCAAGCACGACATGCCGGCGCTGGGCGTGACCGATTCCAACAATCTCTTTGGCGCGCTCGAATTCTCCGAAGCCGCCGCGGAAGCCGGTCTGCAACCGATCGTCGGCGTGGCGCTCGATGTGAAAGGCGAGGGCGGCGTCGACGGAACGCTCGCGCTGATCGCCCAGACTGCCGCCGGCTACGCCAACCTGATGCAGCTCTCCAGCGCCGCTTTCCTGGAGACCGACAGTCACGACCAACCGCACGTGTCGCTTGAGCGGGTGCTCGCCCACAGCGAAGGCCTCATCGCGCTTACCGGCGGCGGCGATGGCGCATTTGCCCAACTGCTCGCCGAAGGGAAGGGCGATATTGCCGAAGGCGCGCTCAAGCAGCTAGCCGCCACCTTCGATAACCGCCTCTACATCGAACTGCATCGCCACGGCGAGATCATGGAAGCGGAAATCGAAGGCCCGCTGATCGAACTGGCATACAGTCTCGGCCTGCCGCTCGTCGCCGCCAACGACATCCGCTTCGAAACCCGCGCCAAGCACCGCGCGCACGACGCGCTCATGTGCATCGCCGCGTCGTCCTATCTGGGCGAAGAGGATCGCCCGCGCGTCACGGCGGAGCACTATTTCAAGAGCGCCGCCGAGATGACGGAGCTTTTCTCGGATCTGCCGGAGGCCATCGACAACACGGTCGAGATCGCGCGCCGCTGCGCTTTCCGTGTCGCGCCGCGCAAGCCGATCCTGCCGCGCTTCGACACCAAACGCGGGCGCGACGAAGCGGCGGAACTGAAGGCGCAGGCTCAAGCCGGCCTCAAGGCGCGCCTCGCCGCGCTCGGCGATCGTCTCGCCGCGCCGCGCGAGGATTACGAAAAGCGTCTCGCCTACGAACTGGGCGTCATCACGCAGATGCAGTTTCCGGGCTACTTCCTGATCGTCTCGGACTTCATCAAGTGGGCCAAGTCCAACGACATTCCCGTCGGCCCGGGCCGCGGTTCTGGCGCGGGCTCCGTCGTCGCCTGGGCGCTGACCATTACCGATCTCGATCCCTTGCGCTGGGGCCTGCTGTTCGAGCGCTTCCTCAATCCCGAACGCGTCTCGATGCCGGACTTCGACATCGATTTCTGCCAGGAGCGCCGCGGCGAAGTCATCGAGTACGTCAAGAACAAATACGGCGCCGACCGCGTCGCGCAGATCATCACATTCGGCACGCTGCAAGCCCGCGCCGTGCTGCGCGATGTCGGACGCGTCATGCAGCTCCCTTTCCACCAGGTCGATAAGCTGGCGAAGCTCGTGCCCGCCAACCCGGCCAACCCGGTCACGCTCGCGCAAGCGATGGAGATCGAGCCCAAGCTTAGCGAAGCGCGCAAGAACGAAGCCGAAGTCCGCGAGTTGATCGACACCGCGCTCGAACTCGAGGGTCTTTACCGCAACGCCTCCACGCACGCCGCCGGCGTCGTCATCGGCGACCGGCCGCTGCAGGATCTCGTCGCTCTCTACCGCGACCCGCGCTCGGACATGCCGGCCACCCAATTCAACATGAAATGGGTCGAGCAGGCGGGCTTGGTGAAGTTCGACTTCCTCGGCCTCAAGACGCTCGATGTCATCGATCGCGCGCTGAAATTCCTAAAGGCGCGCGGCATTGAGGTCGATATCAACGATCCCGCCTTCGATGACGAGGCGACGTACAAGCTGATGCAGTCGGGCCTGACCTTCGGCGTGTTCCAGCTCGAAGGCCAAGGCATGCGCGACACGCTGCGCAAGGTAAAGCCCACATGCCTTGAAGACGTCATCGCGCTGATCTCGCTCTACCGTCCCGGCCCGATGAAGAACATCGACCGCTTCGCCAACGTGAAGCACGACCGCGAACAACCCGACTATCTGCACCCGACGCTGAAGCCGATCCTGGAAGAAACCTACGGCGTCATCGTCTACCAGGAACAGGTGATGCAGATCGCCCAGGTGCTGTCCGGCTACAGCCTCGGCGAAGCCGACTTGCTGCGCCGCGCCATGGGCAAGAAGCAACCGGCCGAGATGGCCAAGCAAAAGTCCCGCTTTATCGAAGGCGCCAAGCAGCGCGGCGTCAGCGAGAACCTGGCCGCCCACATCTTCGATCTCGTCGAAGAATTCGCCGGCTACGGTTTCAACAAATCCCACGCCGCCGCCTACGCGGTGATCGCGTATCAGACGGCGTTCCTCAAGGCGCATTATCCTGTCGACTTCCTTGCCGCGTCGATGTGCCTGGATATTTCCAACTCCGACAAGCTCGCCAGCTTCGCGCAGGACGCCAAGCGCATCGGCGTCACCGTGCTGCCGCCGGATCTGAATTTCTCCGAAGCCGATTTCAGCGTGGAGCCGACTGAGGACGGCGTCGCGGTGCGCTATGCCCTCGGCGCCGTACGCAACGTCGGGCTTGCGGCAATGGAAACGATTGCCGCTGAACGCAAGGCGCGCGGGCGCTTCAAGGCGCTCTATGATTTCGCCGAACGTCTCGATCCACGCGCCGTCAACAAGCGGCAGCTCGAGAATCTCGCGAAGGCCGGCGCCTTCGACTCCATCGAGCCTGACCGCGCGCGCGCGGTCGCCGCCTGCGAAATCCTCGCCGCCTATGCGCAGCGCGTCGCCGAGGAAAAAGCCAGCTCGCAAGCGAGTTTGTTCGGCGCCGAAGAACCCAGCGCCCGTCCCGCGTTTCCGAAAGCGCCAGCCTGGTCGGCGCAGGACAAGCTCGACGCCGAACGCGAAAGCGTCGGCTTTTATCTTTCGGGCCACCCGCTCTCGAATTTTTTTGTCGACGCCGGCGAGCGCTACAGAACGTTCTCCGAGATCCTGGAAGAAGGCGAGACCGAGCCGCGCTCCTACCCCATGGCGGGCGTCGTGCGCCGCATTCAGTATCGCCCCGCCATGTCGGGCGGCACGCTCGCCTACGTGTCGATGTCCGATCCCACCGGGGACTTCGAGGCCTTGGTGATGCCCGAGCACGTCGCGCTCGCGCGCGAAACCTTGGATGTCGGCAAGCCCTTCGTGTTCCGCGGCCGCGTGCGCTGGCGCGACGGAGACCTGAAGCTCGCCGGCGATACGTTCGAGCCGGTTGAAGCCGCCGAAGCGCGCACGACGGAAGATTTGCGCATCATCCTCAAGGAAGGCGCGCCGCTTGAATTGCTTGCGCAGACCATCGCCGCGCTGCCGAAGCCGAACGCCGGCGAAGCGCGTCCGCTGCGTCTCGTGCTGAAGCTCAGCGACGGCCGCGAGATCGAGCTGGCGACCAAGACCATCGCGCCCGCTGGCCCCGCAGCGCGCGCCGCGCTCAAGGCCGCGCGCGGCGTCGAGCGCGTGATGTAAACGCGCATTAACCGGCACACTGTCGCAGAATTCTCCCGAGAGGCGTGCAAGCCCTTGTCCTCGCGCGCGCGAGCCGTTCTGATGGCTGCGAGCGGGAGGGATTATGCGTCTGCGATCATTCGTTGCGCTGGCTGCGTCACTGGCCCTGGCGGCGTGCGCTACCGTTGCCGAAGATGAAACGGAGGACGAAGGTCCCGAGCCGTTCGCCTCGACGTATCAGCCGCGCCCTTCCGTGCCGACGCTGATCCGCGGCGCCACTGTGTTCGACGGCAATGGCGCCGAACTCGCGAACGCCGATGTTATCATGCAGGAGGGCCACATCACCGCGGTCGGTCAGAACCTCGCGGCGCCTGCGGGCGCCACGGTGATCGACGCCGCGGGCCGCTTCGTCACGCCGGGCATCATCGACGCGCACTCGCACCTGGGCGTCTATCCGACGCCGAGTATCCAGGCGACATCGGACGGCAACGAACTCACGCAGCCCAACACCGCTGAAGTGTGGGCCGAACACTCCGTGTGGCCGCAGGACCCTGGATTTCTCCGCGCCGTCGCCGGCGGCATCACGACGCTGCACGTGCTGCCGGGCTCCGGCAATCTCTTCGGCGGCCGCGGCGTGACGCTGCGCCCCGTGCTCGGCGCCGTCACCGTGCAGGAGATGAAATTTCCAGGCGCGCCGCAGAGCCTCAAGATGGCGTGCGGCGAAAACCCGGCGCGGGTCTACGGCTCACGCAATTCCTCGCCCGCAACCGGCATGGGAAATGTCGCCGGCTATCGGCAGGCCTTCGCCAACGCGGCCCGCTACGCGCGCCGTCTGGAAGCTGCCGAGAACGGTGAGGGCGATCCCCCGGATCGTGATCTTGAGCTGGATACGCTCGCCGGCGTGTTGAACGGCGACATCATCCTGCAATGGCATTGTTACCGCGCCGACGAGATGGCCAACGCCATCGAAGTCGCGCGCGAGTTCGATTTCGAGATCGCCGCGTTCCATCACGCGGTAGAGGCCTACAAGATCGCCGATCTTCTCGCGGAGAACGAAATCTGCGCGGCGATGTGGGCCGATTGGTGGGGCTTCAAGATCGAGGCCTATGACGGCATCCGCGAGAACATCCCGTTTGTGCACGCCAGCGGCGCGTGCGCCATTGTCCACTCCGACAGCGGCGTCGGCATTCAGCGCCTCAACCAGGAAGCCGGAAAAGCCATGGCGGACGGGCGCCGCGCCGGCATCGAGATCACGCGCGCACAAGCGTGGACGTGGCTCTCGCGCAATCCCGCCCGCGCGTTGCACATCGACGAAGAGACCGGCACGCTCGAGCCGGGCCGCCGCGCCGACGTGGTGATCTGGTCGGCCGATCCGCTCACCAGCTACGCGGTCGCCGAGCAGGTCTTCATCGATGGCGCGCTCATATACGAACGCGGCGCAGAGCGCGATCCGCCCTCGGATTTCGAACTCGGCCAAAGCTACCGGGAGACCGCGCAATGAGATTCTGGCCAGCTCTCCTGCTTGCTGTCACGCTCGTAACGCCCGCTGCGGCGCAAACCGTTCTCATCCGCGACGGCCGCGTCGTCACCAACACCGCCGCGGGCACGCTTCAGAACGGTGACGTGCTGATCGTCGA
>JAEWNX010000307.1 GCA_023461135.1 Pseudomonadota bacterium | reverse complement strand
ACGTCACGTCGTACACGACCCGGTTCACGCCGCGCACTTCGTTGATGATGCGCGTGGCGGCGCGGCCGAGGAAATCCATCGAGTACGGGAAGAAGTCCGCCGTCATGCCGTCGGTCGAGGTCACCGCGCGCAACGCCACCACGTATTCGTACGTGCGGAAATCGCCCATCACGCCGACCGTCTGCACCGGCAGCAGCACGGCGAACGCCTGCCAAATATCGTCGTACAATCCCGCCTTGCGGATCTCGTCGAGATAGACCGCATCCGCTGCGCGCAGAATATCCAGCTTCTCGCGCGTGATCTTTCCGGGCACGCGAATGGCGAGCCCCGGCCCCGGAAACGGATGGCGCCCCACGAACGTCTCCGGCAGTCCAAGCTCACGCCCCAGCGCGCGCACTTCGTCCTTGAACAGATCGCGCAGCGGCTCGACCAGCTTCATGTTCATGCGCTCAGGCAGCCCGCCCACATTGTGGTGCGACTTGATCGTCACCGACGGCCCGCCAATCGCCGAAACGCTCTCGATGACGTCGGGGTACAACGTCCCCTGCGCCAGGAAATTCGCGCCGCCGACGGACTTCGCCTTCCCCTCGAACACATCGATGAAGAGCTTGCCGATTGTCTTGCGCTTCACTTCGGGATCTTCCACCCCCTCCAGCGCGCCGAGGAACCGCGCGCTTTCGTCGGCGTGGATCAGCGGAATGTTGTAATGGTCGCGGAACAGCGACACGACCTGCTCAGCTTCGTTCAGCCGCATCAGCCCGTGATCGACAAACACGCAATGCAGCCGGTCGCCGATCGCCTCATGGATCAGCACCGCCGCCACACTCGAATCCACCCCGCCCGACAGCCCGCAAATCACCGTGCCGTCGCCGACCTGCTCGCGAATGCGCGCGATGGCTTCGTCCTTGAACGCCGCCATCGTCCAATCGCCTTTGAGGCCGGCGATCTTGTGCGTGAAGTTGCGCAACAGCCTCGCGCCATCGGGCGTGTGCACCACTTCGGGGTGGAACATGGTCGAATAGATGCGCCGCTTCTCGTTCACCGCGACCGCAAACGGCGCGTTCTCGCTGACGCCGACAACTTCAAACCCATCCGGCAATTTCGTCACGCGGTCGCCGTGGCTCATCCACACCGGATAGCGTCCGCCCACATCCCACACGCCTTCGAACAGGGGCGAGCTTTTCTTGATCTCGACATCGGCGCGCCCGAACTCGCGCGCGTGTCCGCTCTCAACGGCGCCGCCCAGTTGCAGCGCCATCGTCTGCTGGCCGTAGCAAATCGCCAGGATCGGCACGCCCAGCTTGAACGCATCGTCCGGCGCGCGGGGGCTTGGATCGTCCGTGACGCTGCACGGCCCGCCCGAGAAGATGATCGCCTTCGGCGCGAACCGCTTCAGGAACGCCCCATCGACCTTGTTGTAGGGATGGATTTCGCAATAGACGCCGTTCTCGCGCACGCGCCGCGCGATCAGCTGCGTCACCTGCGAGCCAAAATCGATGATGAGCACCCGCTCGTGATGCGCCGCGGGCGACGTTTCGGAAACGGTATTCGCTGAACTCTGCGCCATGGCCGTATCTGGAGTGCGTCGCGGGAAGCGTCAATTCTTGGGGGTGCAAATCAGCTAGCTTTGTGCCGCAATGCTTGCACTTTGGCGCTTTGGGCGGCCCGAAAGCCCTCAACGGTGCATCTCAACGTCCCACCGGATAGCAAGGCCCAGCCCCGTTGAACGAAACGGTCGGCCCGGCGCTGGACCGATAGCTTGGAATACGAGATCTCCATCGAGCCGCGTTCCGCCAGCAGCTCCAGCATCGTCCTGTCCGCCTTGGCCACGCGTACGATCCCGCTTTCTTTGCTCACGAGATCACCTCCTGAATCGACCCGCATCCTAGCGTTGCAGACTTATCCCCAGATGTTAAGGTCTGTTAACCATCTCGGGGGAATGGGCGATGGATGGACGGGCACCTAGCATAGAGACGGCTTGGGCGTGGCTGATTGATTTCATCCCGGAGGCGTTGCGTCCGTACCTGGGACTCGCGGTCACGATCGCCATCATCGGTTTTTTTGTACTCAGGGGCCTTCAGGCGGTCTTTGATTTCTTCAAGTCGGTCGTCAGTTTTTTTCAGACGCTCAACAGGAGGAAGCCAACTTCTGAGGACGTCCGACTTGCTCCGCCTCGGGTCAGCATTTGGAATCCCGACGTCAGTTCTCCTCCGCGCCCGAAATCAGTTCAGCAGGGCGGCATCCCAATCATAACGACTGCGAACATGAAAGGTGGAGTCGGCAAGACGACATTCACAGCAAATCTAGCGGCGTTCTTGGATGGGCAAGGTGAGAAGGTCCTGTTGATTGATCTCGATTACCAAGGATCGCTATCGCAAACAGCAACTGCAGCGGCCGGTAGTGATCGAGTTGCCTCTGTTGTGGACGACCTTATTCGTGTTGGAAAAACACCACATCAGGTGCTTGCGAATGCGCAGTCGCTCGGCACTGCGATGCCAAACACAGATATACTCACCTGCTATTACGAGTTTTCAGACACCGAAGCGCACGAGCTTGTTGATTGGGTGGTAGCACAACGCACAGGTCAACCAACCGACGACGTGCGCTTTCGTATGACCGAATTTTTGCGAAGTGACGAAGTCCAAAAGAAGTACAGCGTCGTGCTGATTGACGCGCCACCACGATTTTCGACTGGAACAATCAATGCGCTCTGTGCGAGCACACACTTGGTAATTCCAACTATTCTAGATCGAATGTCGGTAGAGGCCGTAATCTACTTTTCACGTGACATCGATCGCATGCGAGCGAAGTTGTTTCCTGGCCTGAGACTAATCGGCGTGGTGCCGACAATGGTTCAATACAAGACGAAGCTTCAGCCGAGGGAGGTGGCGCACGCCAATACATTAGATCGCGACTTAGCGCAGTACTGGAAGACCGATAAGACTGTGTTGCGCGATGCGTTCATCCCGGACAAAGCCGCCTTTCGTGCGATTTCTGGAAGCGGGATCGGGTATGTTGATGCGGGCCAAAAGAAGTATACTACGGAAGTGCGCCAGATATTCGATCGCGTTGGGCGCATCATCAGCCAGCGAATGAAGTCATGAAAACTGCGGATGCCGCCAGGCAGATCATTGCGCTACTGGAAGAAGGGAAAGCGAAGGGCGCTCGCTCAGCGACGCCTGAATTGCTAACTTTCTTGCAAGAACTCGCCGCATCGCCTGGCCTGAAGAAGCCTCGTAAGAAAGCCGAAACCAAGACTCGAAAAACCTCGACCGGAAGCGGTTCGCGAGTCGGACCGCGTCGGAAACGACCGACCGAGGTTGAAATGTCAAAGACCATCGAGGAATTGGCGGCGCGATTGCGCGAGGCTTTTGAGAACCAGGCGTCGTTTGAAACGGTTCTGACAGCGCCGGAGACCCAGGGTCTCTCGAAGGCAAACATTGTGACGTTGTACAATCGGGTGTTTGGCTCGGAACAGCCTTTGGCTAAGTCGCTCACGAAGCCAGAAATTCTGAACGCCATGAGGCGCGAGCGGATAAATCGCGTCCGGGGCCGATCCTAATTTATCCCACACCTTCCCGCCCATTTTCCCAACGCAATCAACGCCGCGCAAAAAATCTACACGATTATCCCGCTGTCAAGGGGATAATCGTGAAAATCTATCCTACACCTCGCCAGCAGCCCCATAATCCTCCCATCCCTCGCACGGGAGGTTCATCAGGCTAGCCGAGCCGAGCGAGCGCGAGGGGCGCGATCGAGCGTGATGCGTGTCTCTAACGAGAGCGCAGCAGCCGGCGGAAAGAACAACGACCGCCGGGCCGGAAGCTAGGCAGCTTCGCGCACGTCGTCGGCTGAGCCGCCCCCGGGGTGAAAAATATCCGGCCATGGCGCTGGCGAATAACGATCGCACCGGGGCGCGTTTGACGCGCGCGTTGGTCAGCAATGACCGGCGCAACTTCGGAACTACCCGGCGCGTCCCACGCGCCCCGTCTCCCGCTTTCGTCCCGCGAAACGGCGCGCGCGTTGGCGCACGCCTAGTCCATGTATTGCGAGCCCGGCGAGGGATCGTAGCGCTCGAACGGCGCGACGATGTTCACGGCCGAGCAATACCCGGCCATCAGGCAAAGCAGCAGGATCAGGAGTGTCTTGATCCAGCCGGGCCGCTCTTCGCTCGCGCGTCCAAAGCGGGCGGCCAGCAGCGCGACTCCGCCGATGACGCAGAGCGCGAGCACGATGACCAATATGATCTTGATGACGATCTTGCCTCCCATGTCGAGCGCCGGGCCGATCGCCGCAAGCCAATTGTCGACGCCGCCCAACGTCTGCTCGATCGAGAAGCCAAGCAGCGAGCCCCCAAACGCCAGCACGAGCGCGATGACCGCAAACAGCAGGAACAAGAACATGAGAGCGCCGCCGAGCGGGTTGCCGACGCGCACGCCCGCGCTCGCATCCTCGAACGGCGGCACGCGCCAGAAATTCGCCACCCGCCACAGTCCGCCAAGAAAGGCGCCGATCATCCTGAACATGGCGTCCACTTTGCCGGATTCGCCCACCGTCTCGTCAAGCTGAAAGCGCGTTGAGCGGGCTGCCCCATTGGCCGGCCACGAGCGCCGCCAAAATCGCCGGCGCAGGCGGCACGCGCGAGAGCGGCGACATGATGAAGTCGCGCACCCACGCCATCGCGGAGCTGTCCGATTGGTACGCCGGCGTGAACAGAAACGAGGCCGCCTGATACAAACGAATGTGCCAGAGCCTCAGCCGCGCATACTCATGCAGCGCCGTCTCAAGATTGCTCTGCCGCTCCAGCGCCTGCGCCAGCGCGAACGCATCCAAGAGCGCCATGTTCGCGCCTTGCCCGAGTTGCGGACTGGTGCAATGCCAGGAATCCCCCACCTGCACGCACTCTTGGCTGACCGGCGAGCGCATCGTCCGATGCGCATAAGCCGCAAACACCAGATCGGAATGCGCGTTTATTTGTCCGAGCAACGGCGCCGTCTGCGGCCACAACGCCAGCACGTCGCTCTTCCACTCATCC
>JAEWNX010000306.1 GCA_023461135.1 Pseudomonadota bacterium | reverse complement strand
CCCTATATCGACCCGGAAACCATGCACGACGCCAAGACGGCCGCGCCAGGCTATGACGTGTATGCGCTCTATGACGAATGGGTGTCGTGGTGGCACGACATGGGCAAGCCCGAACTCAAAAGCCCTGCCGGGGCCTTCCTCGGCTTCTGCAAGAAACGGCACGAACGCAAACCACTACGCTGATCCCCTGCTCTATGCGGGCAAGCGGCCATGTTTACTTACCCGCATGTTTGCATGTGGACATGCTCACTTGCCTACAGGGCTTTCCCCCATCTTGCGAAGCCAGTCGTTGAACGCCTCGGCCATCGCGTCCTGTAGGCTCATGCCGTGCTTGCGGGCGGTCATGTGCATGGCGAAGGACATTTCCGGGCTGAAATAGCCCGTCATGGCCTTCTTGCCCTGACGGCTCGGCGCAACCGGGTTGCTGCTCGATCCGCTGCCGGAGCCTGCGCCAGTGCCACGGGCGATCGGCGCGGCCGCCCTCCCCTCCGGCTCGACCATCGCCGGCGCTGGCGCTGCATCGCGATCCCGCAATGCGAGCAATGATCCCTTCCGGCTCATGCGTTGGCCCTCCGCTTCCTAGATGCTTGCATGTTTACATGCTCGCATGTCCACTTGTAAAGCTGGCGCACCTCATCGGCCGCCTTGCCGCTCGGCTCGATCTCCATCGCCGTCTTGCCCTCGGCCGCCGCGTGGCGAAAGGCGGCGCGATCCGCGATATGGTGGGGGCAGGCGTCAAGCCCATAATCCTGCACGAGCTGCGCGGCTTCGTCATACATGCGCGGCGCGGTCGGGCTTCCCGCCGTGAAGATCACGAAAGCAGGCTTGCCGCGCATCTTCACAAGGCTGGCGGTCGTCTTGATCGCCGCCAAATCGAACGCGCTGGGGCGGCAAGGGATCAACACTAGGTCGGCCGCCTCGACGGCGGCGCTGGCGGCGCTGTCGGCGTGGGGCGGGGTGTCGATTACGATGAACGCCGCGCCCTGGCCCGTCGCCTGCTCGATCTTGGCGGCAAGGCGAGGGGGCGCGCTGTCGATCACGACCGGGGGCGCATCCTGTCGCCATGCCGCCCACTGGCTCGCCGTCGCCTGCGGGTCGACGTCGATCACAAGGGCGGTATGCCCGGAATCCTCGGCGGCGGCGGCCAGGTGCAAGGCGAGGGTGGTTTTCCCCGCGCCGCCCTTCTGGCTGATGATCGCGATTGTTGGCATGTGAATATCCTTACATGATCGCATGTTTGCATGTGGTCATACTGGCTTGCTCCGGTTGCGTCAACGAAACCCCGAACTGGCGCGCAGCGTCAATGAAACCCCGAATTGCGGGGAGGGGAGGGCGGTCTAGCCGTCGTCGCCGCCCTCATCCTCGCTGCCGTCGTCCAGCGGCTCATGCTCCATGCGGCCGTGATCCTCGATCGGGCAAAGCGGCGCTCCGGCCAGCTCAAGCCATTTGCGCGCGGTCCTCACGGTATAGCCGCACGTCGCGCACTCGCATTTGAGCATCCGGGTTTTCTGCTTCTTCGGCGCGGTCGACTCCCCATCGGTGTCGAGACGGGCATGGGGGAGGGGGCCAACGGCGTCCAAGATCGGCGCGACGGCCGCAAGAAACGCCTCGCCGGGGGTGGTGGCGCGCATCGGCCCGACGAGCCCCAGCCCCAGCGCGATCCGTTTAAACGCTTTCCCATGCCCTGCCGGGATGCCGACGGCGGCATGGACCAGCTCATGCGCGAGGATGGCCGCGATCTGCGCCGGCATGGCGTCAGGCGCGTGCGCGAGGTCGGGCCGGATGAAGATTTCAAAATGCCCGTCCGCGCTCAGCCGGTTATCCCAGCACTCGCCGATCGCCTTGCCCTTCCGGCCCGAGCTGGTGAAGCCGATCGCCACGCGGATACGCGCGGGCAGGGGAGCGTCCAACGCCGCGAACAAGGGGGCCATGCCCGCCGCCACCCGATTGAGCCAGCTTTCCCGGTTGTCCTGTTCCATACCTTCTACTCCCTTCAAATCGCCCTGCGGGGCGATGGCTGCGGCCATCGCTCCCGAGTTCGCGCGGAGCAGCCGGCGAGAGAGGGGGGCAGCGGGAATCTGCGGGAGTGGTGCGGGCGGGCGCTTCGCGCCAACCCGGTCCCGCTGATTGCCGTTGCTGGGGAGAGGCGGCCGGGACCGCCTTTCCCCATGCGAACGAACATCATGCCGGCGCACGCCGGCACCATGCCCGAGATCCGCTTGCGATCTCGGCCCCGCCATGTGGGTCGTCACCTTCGGCCAAGACCGCTTGCGGGCTTGGGGAGCGAAGCGAGTAGAGCCACGGTGCCGCGCAGCGGCAGGCGCAGTCTCCTCGCCTAGATTGAAATTGTTGCTCAAATGAGCTACATCGTTCGTCTGACTAGGGAGATTCCAATGGCTGCTACCGCGTTCGTGCGTGCGCGCATCGACGAAACATTGAAGGATGAAGCCGCCGCCGTCCTAGCCGAGCTGGGGCTGACGGTTTCCGATGTGGTCCGCATGACGCTTACGCGGGTCGCCAAGGACCATGCCTTGCCGTTCGAGCTGAAGGTGCCCAACGCCGAGACGCGCGCCGCGATCGAATCGTCCCGCGCGACCATGAAGGCGCGTCGTGCGCGCTTCACCGATCCCAAGGAACTGTTCGATGCCCTCGACCAAGAAGCCCGCCAGCAGTAAGCGGGCTTCGTTCCCAAGAGAGGCATCCTACGAAAAGCGGTTCGTCAAGGATTGGGAGCGGCTGTCGCGCAGCGGCCGCTACAACATGAACCAGCTCAAGGAAGCGATGATGCTGCTCATCGCCAACGATGCGCCGCTTGGCCCGGAATGGCTGGACCACGCCCTCAAGGGCGATTGGAGCGATCATCGCGAGTGCCATATCGGCGGCGATTTCCTGCTGATCTACACGATTGAGGGCAATCTGGTGAACTTCGTGCGCGCGGGAACCCATTCGGAACTGTTCGAGTAATCGGCTCGACGGCCGAACGTTTGGAAGGCAGGGCAATGAACGCCGACGACATGAAGGTCGAAACCTTCGCCTGCGTCTTTGACGCAATCGCCGACACGCCGGAGGAGGCGACGGAGTTGAGGACGCGCGCGGACCTGATGCGGGGCATCACCGCGCGGGTGAAGTCGTGGGACGTGCCGCTGGGCGAGGCCGCCAAGCGGCTCGGGCTGACGCCGCCCCGCCTCAACGACCTCCTGCGCGGGAAGTTTAACAGATTCTCGCTGGATGACCTGATGACCGCCGCGACGGCGGCGGGCATCGCGCCGCCGGCACCGCGCAAAAGCTCGTGGGATGACCTGCGCGGGATAGTGAAGGGCAACGGCGCGCGGTTCACGATCGAGGAAATCAACGACGCCATCGCCGAAGCCGGCGCAGCAGCCGGCATGGCCGGGATGAACGACCATGACGGGGACTGATCGAAACGGCGAAATCCTTTATCCACCGATGGAGGCGGCCGAAATCCGGCGGTGCGCCAGGAGAGCGGTTTGAGCCAGGCCGGGTTTGCGCGCTTGCTGTGGGCGCACAAGCGCACGGTCCAGCGCTGGGAGGCCGGCACGATGCGGCCGACTGGCGCGGCGCTCGCCTTGCTGACGCTGGTGAAGCGGCGCGGCATCCAGATTCTCACCTAGAAGGATTGATAGAATGGCCGGCCATCGCCCCTTTTCCGATCTTATGAAAGATTGGAGTCCCGAGCGCCGCGCGCGTAATGAGGCCCATAAGGCGAAGTTGGAGGCCGAGTTGATGGGCCGCGCTGCTACGCGCGATGCGATCGAAGAACTGGAAGCTGGCAAGGGCGTGCGCTTCACCAGCGTTGAGGCGCTTATGTCTGATCTCCATGATGACGATTGATCGACCCGAAACGGCGGCCGAGTTTTTCGCGCGGCGCTCCAAAGGTCGTGCGGTGGGTGATCTCGACCGCATTCTCGACAAGGTGCCTGATCGGCCGCCGGAACCCGGCGACGAATTGAAGGCTGGACGCCCGATCGCCTACATCGCCGGTAATCGGCGAGGGTGCCGCGAGATCCGCGCACGCGATCTCGCCCGCCATGTGGGCCGGAACCTTGGGCCAGGACCGCTTGCGGGCTTGGGGAGCGCAACGAGTAGGGCCACGGTGCCAGCGCCAGGCGCTTAGATCATTTTGGCTATCAGCCTTGCACTAGTGCAACCTTTGCACTACATTGAAGCATGGTCACGATGTTTCGCGGTCCCCGCTGGAAAATTGCCGTCTATGGCCGCGATCATGGCGTGCCGCATTTCCACATCGAAGGCCCGGATTTCCGCTGCTCGGTGGCGATTGCATCGTTTGACGTGATCGTGGGCACCGTGTCGGCGGCGGTCTTGAAGGACGCATTGGAATGGGCGCGGCCTAATCAGGCTTTGCTCATGCAGACGTGGCAGGAGTTGAACGGATGAACATCACCGACAAGGCCCGCACCATTACCGCCGTGCGCGCGACCGGGCCGTCATCGCTGCATCTGTCCTGGTCGGAAGGGACGGCGGCTGATCTCGATCTTGGCGCGGTCCTCGCCGATCGCGCCTTTGCCGCGCTGCGCGATCCGGGCGAGTTCGCCAAGGTCGAAGTGGGCGATTGGGGTCATAGCCTGGCCTGGCCTTCGGGTGCGGAGCTGGGCGCGGACATGCTGTGGCTCGAAACGCTGTCGGCAACCGGGCATGGCGATGTGCGCGCCTTCCTCGAATGGCGGCTGCGCCATGCGCTGTCGCTGTCGAAGGCGGCCGATGCGCTTGGCGTCTCGCGCCGCATGGTCGCCTACTACTCCAACGGCGAAAAGAAGGTGCCGAAACCAATCTTGCTGGCGTGCCGGGGCTGGGAAGCCAGCAATGGGCTATACCGGGCCGCCTAACCGGACATGAGAGCGATCTTCATCCGCCACGGCGAAAACACCGGCAACGCCGGCGTGCCCTGCCACGATCTCGCGACGATCGCGCTGACGGAGCGCGGCCACGAACAGGCGCGCGCGGTCGCGGCGAGCTGGACGCAAGCGCCCGCGCTCATCGTCACCTCGCCCTATACCCGCACCCGGCAGACGGCCGCGCCGACGATCGCGCGCTTTCCAGGCGTGCCGGTGGAAGTGTGGCCGATCGAAGAGTTCACCTATTTGCAACCTGCGCGCTGGAACGGCACGCGCAGCGCCGAACGGATGCCGCACCTAGAACGCTATTGGCGCGAGGCCGATCCTGACTACTGCGACGGGGAAGGGGCGGAGAGTTTCAGCACCCTGTTACGGCGCTGCGAGGCGGCGCTAACGCGCCTCGCCGCCATGCCTGCGGGATCGCTGGCCTATGTGTTCGGGCATGGGCAGTTCATCCAGGCCGCGCGCGCGATCGTCGCCGACGCCCATCTGGACGATCGGGCCAAGATGCGCGCTTTCTGGCGCAAGGGCGAGCCGCCCGCGATCGGCAACGCGCAGCGGGTAGGGTTTCATTGGCAGGGCGACCGCTGGACCTGCGCGCCCGCGCTCGCCGCCTAGATCAACACGCGCTCCACCTCGTCCAGCGTCACGTCATCGGGGCGGCGGTCATAGAGCTGGGTGGTGCGCGTCGAGCTATGGTTCGCCATCGTCGCGGCCGTCTCCAACGTGCCGCCATTCTTCAAATAGGTGGTGATCCCGGTCGCGCGGAAACTGTGGTTGCCGATCGCCGTCCCGATCCCGGCCGCCGCCGCGCGCCGGCGCACCATCGCGAAGGCGTTGGCTTGGGGCAGGGGGGTATCGCTTAGTCGCTTAGTGCTGCGCGCGATCGTGCGGAATAGCGGCCCCTTGCGGTCCTCGCGCAGCTCGCAACCGTCGATATAGGCGGTTAGATAATCCTCTAGATTGTGGTGGCAGGGCATTTCATGGCGCTTGCCGCCTTTCTCATGCAGGCGGACCCATAGCCGCCGATTCTGCATGAACACGTCCTCGACCCGCATCGCCAGCGCCGCGCCGATCCGCGCGAAGCTATAGACCATGAGACCGATCAGCGCGCGGTCGCGCAGGCCCGCATGGGTGGTCACGTCGATGCTGTCGAGCAACCGCCGCGCCTCGTCGGGGGCCAGTACCGGCGTCTTGCCGCGCCGCTGGCTATGCGCCGGCCCGCGCACCGATCCGGCCGGGTTCGCCGGCACGGCATGACCCGTCACCAGCCAGTCGAACAGGTGGCGCACGCCGGCGAGCTGCTGCTTGACGCTGGGGGCGGCCAGCTCGCGCCCCAGCGCCTCGACCCAGGCCGCGACATGAAGCGGCTGCACCTGGGCGAGCGAGGCGACGCCGCGCGCCTCGCACCAGGCCAGGAAGTCGCCGGCCGCCCGCGCATAGGCGCGGCGTGTATGCGGATTGCGGATGGTGACGGCGAAGAACTCAAGGAATCGAAGCTGCGCGCGCTCGTCGGCCGCCGCGATCAGCGCCGGCAACGCCAGCGCGGGCGCGGGCGCGGGGAGGGGGGCGAGCTGGTTCATCGCGCGATCTTCTCCCATCGCGCCGGCGCGGGACGCGGCGCGGCCATCTTGCGGCGCAGCTCGTCGAACACCTCGTCGGCGTCGCGGACGCGGCCAGCCTCCGCGTCCTCAAGGCCGCGCTTTATCGACCCGTCCAATATCCGGCGTAGCAGCTCGTCGCGTAAATCGTGGTGCGGCTCCATGTCGATGAAGTTCTTGACGATCGCGAACACCGCCTCGGAAGAATCGGCGAACATGCCGCGCTCGATCCGCTCCAACAGCCAGTCGGCCTGATCGCCGGTAAGATACGCCTCGAAGCGCAAGCCGCCCGCGCGGGCCTGCTCGCGCAGCGCCTTGGCCTGGTCGCGCTCGGCATAGTTGTCGGCGAAAGCCGTGTCCTCGTCCTGGTCCATATCGCTCCCTTTCGGCGGTGGATCTCGGGACCGTTTAAACGGCTCCATCGGATCGCCATGAGTGTGTGATAAAGGACATTATCACATATAGAGAGCCAAAGGAATCGACTTTGAGGATGAACGGGTAGCTCGTTGGTGCAACGGTCGCTGCGAACGATGGGCTTGCCAGGGCAAGCGTCGCCAATGCGACAAGCATGGCGCGAACCGCCATTTTCATGGATCTCTCCTTTTCAGGTCGTGGGGCCGGTCCTCACGGTTATCCGGCTCCCGTTAGCGGGGTCATTGCCCGCCCCTGAAAAGTAGCCCCAAGGATGGGGACGACGCCAATCAACTTGTCGTGGTCGCTCGGTTGCGGTCGCTGGCGCTCAAGCTCATATTCTGGCGATTGGTGAGGAAAACGTATGGGTATACTGGCAAATTCAGTGAAGATAGGCGTGCTGCTCTCAGCAGCAGGGCCGGTTGCCGCGCAGTCTGCGAGAGAACAGCCGCGTGTCGTCACCATGCCAGATGGCCGAACCGTGTATGTCGTGCCAGCGCAGCGAGGAGATACCCGCACGAAGCAGCCGCCGGTGCGTACCGTGGTCGCGCCGGATGGTCGCACCATTTACGTGGTAGAAGAGCAGCCCAAGGACACGCGCACGCAAAGGCAGCGCTGTCTGGATGAGGAAGTAGCGGCCGAAGGCGGATCGCCTTCACAACTAGCAATGGGCGCGATCGACCTAAAATGCAGCCAGCGTTGAAAAGTAGTAGGTGATGAGCATGGCCATGCTCCTGGACCTCAGGCGTCGTTCGCTAGCTCGTCCTGCCCCTGATAGTCATCCGGGTCGAACCCGAGCTTCTCGCGCATCAACTCTGCAGCCTTCTCGACTGGATCGAAACCAAGGCGATCTATCGCGCGCTGTCGGGCCTCGGGGTCTCTCATGAGATGCAGGAGGTACTTTGCAGCTGCCAAGCGGCGCGCGGTGGCATTGCCTTCAAGGCTTCCATCGTCATCATTGGAAGGCGGCGGGCGGTCCATCCCGTCACGCTATCGCATATCTCATCTGCTGGCAAAGGCCAGAGGCTGCGAGCAAAGAGCCGAAACCTTTAAGCGGCACGCCGTAGACCGCACCGAGATCATTGGTCTTTGCCAACGGGCGACAGGCCCTAGCGCCAGAGCGCAGCAAAGCGGCGGAACTATTCCCTAGCGCTTGGGTTTTTGATATAGGTTCGGCAATGCCGACTGTCCTGCGCATAGATGGCCTGCGGGTCGTGATCTATCCGAACGATCATCGTCCCGCTCATGTCCATGTTAAAGGGGCGGACGGCGAGGCGGTTTTCATCCTGCATTGCACCGATGGTCCGCCGGAGTTGCGGGAGAGCTACGGTTTCAAACTGCCGGCGCTAGGCGGCATCAAGGATGCCCTACAGGCGGCGCTGGCAGCCCTGTGCGCGGAATGGAGTGCTATTCATGGCAGTTACTGAACAGGAGTTCGATCAGGCCGAAAAGCGCATGACTGAACTGCGCGCCGCTGGCCATGCCGTCTCGGCGCGCTACGATCGCCGCCGCGCGCGCGTAGTGGTGGCGCTGAATACGGGTGTCGAGCTGACATTTCCGGCGCGGCTCGCCGAAGGCTTGGCCGACGCTCCCCCCGATGCGCTGACCGACATTGAGGTTAGCGCTGCCGGGTTGGGCCTGCATTGGCCCAAGCTCGACACCGATCTCTACGTACCCGCACTGTTGCAAGGCGTTTTCGGCTCGAAGCAATGGATGGCGCAGCAGCTAGGCGCGCAAGGCGGCCGATCGCGCACTGCGGCCAAGGTCGCGGCTGCGCGGGCGAACGGCCGCAAGGGCGGCCGCCCGAAGAAGTCGGCCAACGGCTGACGGAATCACCCGTGCGGCCGCGCGGACCCTGGGACGCGCCGCCGCTTTCGCCCTTGTCAGACCCTCCAAACAACATCGGCCCCGCCTGTCAGGGC
>JAEWNX010000305.1 GCA_023461135.1 Pseudomonadota bacterium | reverse complement strand
GCTGTTCGGCCACCGTGAAACTGACCGGCACCATCGACAACGCAGCGAGCGCGGCGGCGATCATCCAGGGCTCGGCCTCGGGCGGGGCGTAGCCGAAGGCGAAGAACGGGCCGAGCGCCAGCGCCGCTTTGGTGAGCACCATGTAGACGCTCATCACTTCGCCGCGCACGCGCGAGCCGATCGAGAACGAGAGCCAGCTCTCGACCGCAGCGTACATCAGCGCGACCGCCATGCCGGCGACCATGCGGGCAAGGCCCCATGACCAAACATCGGCCGAGAAATGCAGCATCAGGATCGACACCGCGAAGATCGCCGCGCACGCGGCGTAGACGCGGATGTGTCCCACGCGCGCGAGCAGCGCGGTGGCGATCATCGCGCCCATCATGAACCCCGCAGAGTACGACGCCGCGACCAGGCCGAGCGCGGTGCGGGAGTGACCTTGTTCGGTGAACGCCAGCGGAATGCGCACGCCCAAGAGACCGCCCGCGAGCTGCAGGATGGTGATGGCGGCGATAAGCGCGGCCACGTTGCGCAGCAGGCTGGCCATGGGCGGCCAGTGTCTAGAACCGATTCCGCGAGGGCGTAACCGGCAAAACGCCGCCCCCGTCAGCCAAAGAAGAATTCAAACATGAAGCGTCCGGGGATGAAGCTCAGACTGCCGGCGACGATGAGGCCGCCGACGAAGATGCCGGTCATGGCGCGGCGATGCGCATCGACCTTACGGTTGCGTATGGCGAAGATCGCCATCGGCAGCGCCACGATGGTCCAGCCGCTGAGCAGGTGGACGAACGACCAGGCGCCGCCGTTGAGCTCGGTGATCCACAGGCTGGACACGGCTGTCGTCGCCATGGCGAAGACCCAGCCCCAGCCGAGGGTCTTGTGCAGGCCGCTGCCCTTTCGCTGGAGCAGGATCGCCGTGCCGATCGCGAGCGCTGACAGCGCCGCGAAGATGTGCAGCTTGATCACCCATGAGAGGCGAGCCCAGAGCGCCCAATCGGGGCCGTCGAACGAGACCTGCGACGCGCGCGCGAGGATTTGCGGGGTGAATGGGAGGATGGCGGCCGAAAGGATGCCGAGGGTGAGCGCCCACCCGATCCAGCTGGTCCATTTCGGTTGGGTGCGCGCAGACGTCATGGGGTTCAGCTCTCCGTCAAAGCTGGTAGATGCCTGACGGAGAGAGGACGCCCGTGCAGCCGAACCTACGCGAAGACGCTGCGAAAGTGCGTGAAACGCAGCCGGGTGCGGTTGGCGCTTCGCCAAATGCGGCCGGCGAACCGCCGGCGTGGCGTGCTTGGGCGCGCAATTTGGGGATCGCCGCGGCGGCTGGGCTTTTCCTGGCGTTCTCCGGCGCGATGGGAACGGACGACGTCTCGCTCGCGCAGCGCCTGCTCTACTGGATACCCTTGATGCTGATCGGCGCGCTCGTTGGACACGCCGTTTCAGTCGTCATCTCCCGCTTCCCGGGCGCGCGCAGTAATGTCTGGGTCTTCGGCGCGCTGCTGGCGGTCGCGATCGCGCTGCCGGTGACGGTGGTGGTGTGGGGCTATACGAGCCTGATGTTCGGCGCGTTCGCCGTGGCGGCGCTGCCGAGCCTGTTCAGCGGCGTGCTGGTGATCAGTGCGGCGATGACCGGCATCATGATCCTCGCCAACCAGCCGGGGCGTGTGACGCATGCGACGGCAGGGGCCGATGGGCCTGGCGCAGTGCGCTTTACGGAGCGATTGCCGGCCAAGCTGAAGGGCGCTGTGATCTACGCGGTCTCAGCCGAGGACCATTATCTGCGGCTGCATACGTCCAAGGGCAGCGACCTCATCCTGATGCGGCTCGCCGACGCGATCTCCGAACTCGAAGGCTTGGAAGGCGCGCAGACGCACCGCTCGTGGTGGGTGGCGAAGGACGCGGTTGAGAGTTCGCGCCGCGACGGGGATCGCGTGACGCTGACGCTGAAGGGCGGCGCCGAAGCGCCGGTGAGCCGTCCGAACATCAAACCGCTGCGCGACGCGGGCTGGTTCTAGCCTATTGCTCCACGCGGAAGACCCAATCGCTGTCGGCGGCGAGATAGACGAACGTCGCCCAGGCCGCGACGTTCTGGCGGAGCGCCGCCGGATCGATGGCGTAGAGCGTGTCGTTGGCGGTGTGGTGGACGTCGAAATAATCCGTGCCGTCCTGCGCAAGGTCAACCACGGGCACGCCTGCCTGCCGGATCGCGCTGACATCGGCGCCGCCATCGGCTTCGTTGTTGCCTGGAAGCACGCCGAGCGGGGCGAGCGCGCGCTGGAACGCGCGGGCGTAAGGCATTGCGGGTTCGGCGAAGCGCGTATCGAAACGCCAGACCCGGCCGGCGCCGAAATCACTTTCAAGCGCAACGATGTGATCGTCGCCTGCATGTGCGCGTCCGTAAGCGGCGCCGCCGTGCACGCCGTTTTCCTCCGCACCAGCGAGCAGGATGCGGATGGTGCGGCGCGGACGGCGCGGAAGATCGCGGATGAGACGTGCGGCCGCGGTGACGATGGCGACGCCTGAACCGTCGTCGATGGCGCCTTGGCCCAGGTCCCAGGAATCCAAATGCGCGGCGATCAGCACGATTTCATCCGGGCGCTCGCGGCCACGGATTTCCGCGATCACGTTGCCGGAGGGCGCGTTGTCGCGAATGTCGGCTTGGATATCGAGACGCACGCGGGTTGCGCCCTGCGCGACGAGGCGCGCGAGGACGTCTGCATCCGCCGGTGAGATGGCCATGGCAGGGAGCGAGGCGCCGTCGGCCTGGCGCGAGCTGCCGCCTTGGTGCGCGAAGCGATGCGTATCTGTCCCGACGGCGCGGATCAGACAGCCCACAGCGCCTTTGGCCTGCGCGACCGGCGCGCAGCGGCTGCGCTTGCGCACCGCGACGCCGTAGCCTGCGCCATCCTGGGCGCGCGCCATGTGTTCGTCGATGAACACGATGCGGCCAGTGACGGCGCTGTTCGCCGCGGCTTCGAGTGCGGCCATATCGGTGAAGCGCACGACTTGCGCGGTGACGCCGCCGGCGGGCGTCGATGGCGAGCCGCCGAGCGCGGCGACCACCATGGGCCGCTCAAGCCCGGGCGAGACGATATGTGCTTCTTCGCGCACGCCATCCCAGTATGGGATCGTGAAGGGCTCGATCCGCACATTGCTGAAGCGCTGTTCGCGCAACATCTGCACGGCCCAGTCCCGGGCGCGCGCTTCGGCTTCGGAGCCGGCGAGGCGCGGGCCGACTTCGGTGACGAGGTCTTCGACGATGTTCCACGCAAGATCGCTCTCAAGCGCCGCTGCCTGCAGACGTGCGACGGTGCGTTGCTGCTCGGCGCTGATCGGCGCGATGACGGGCGCTGCTGCGGGCGCCGCGGGGCTGGCAGGCTGTGGCTGGGCGTCCGCCGATGAGGCGAGCGCGAGGGCGCCCAGCGCGAGAAGCGAAATCCGCATGTCGTCCCCCAGAATTGTGTTGCGGCCAAAGTGGCGGCGCGCGGCGCGGATGCAAGCCTTGAGCGCGCCTCAGGCGTTTCGCCGCGCCTTCCACTCTGCTTTCGACTGGCCGTAGATGTCGACAATGAGATTTTCGAACGGCGGCGCGAGACGTTCGCCTTCGCGCTCGACCCGCGCACCCAAGCGTTCCGCGAGCTTGATCGACGGTGCATTGCGCTTGTCGATGCAGTGAATCACGTGCTGCCAGCCGAGATTGTCGAACGCCCAGTCTATGGCGGCTGCCGCGCCTTCCTGCGCGTAGCCCCGCCCCATTGCACTGCGCTTCACGCCCCAGCCGACTTCGTCGCCGGGCCACGAGCCTTCCTTGCCGCCCGGGCGCCATGGGCCGAGTCGCCCGATCCATTCGCCGGTGTCGCGCTTCAAGACCGAGAACATGCCGTAGCCCAGCAGCGCCCACGAGCCAGCGAGACTCGCCATCATGCGCCAGGCGGCGTCGCGCGGCGTCACGC
>JAEWNX010000304.1 GCA_023461135.1 Pseudomonadota bacterium | reverse complement strand
GGCTTCCAGCCGGCATCTTCATCTCAACCCGCGCGCAGCGTGCAGCCTGAAACCGTTTGCCGGCTGGAAGCCGGCGCTCCGAGTATCCGCGCCATCCTCGCCGGCGTACCCGATCCCGAAATCCCGTGCGTCTCCGTGCTTGATCTCGGCATCGTACGCGAAGTCAGCGACGCGCGCGTGGTGATCACGCCGACTTACACAGGCTGCCCCGCAACGATCGCGATCGAACAATCGATCCGCCAAGCACTGAACGACAATGGCTATCCCGACGTCGCCATCGAGACGACGCTCTCCCCGCCCTGGTCCACCGATTGGATCAGCGATGAAGGGCGCGAGAAACTGCGCGCGTATGGCATCGCCCCGCCGCCGAAAGGCGCGAACGCTGCATCCTTGAAGAACGCGCAAGCCGCGGAATGCCCGCGGTGCGGTTCGTCCAACACCGAAGAGCTTTCCCGCTTCGGCTCCACGCCCTGCAAAGCGCTGTGGCGCTGCAAGGCGTGCGCGGAGCCGTTCGACCGGTTCAAGTGCCACTGATGAGCATCGACTTTCATAAATTGCGCGTCGCCGAAGTAAAACGCGAGACGCCGGATGCGGTGTCGGTGCGCCTGGAGCTGCCCGAAACGCTGCGCGAGACGTTTGCTTTCAAGGCTGGCCAGCACCTCACCTTTCGCCGCGAAATCGGCGGCGAGGAGCTGCGGCGCAATTATTCCGTATGCGTGTCGCCGAGCGAGGGCGTGCTGAAGATCGGTGTGAAGAAGATCGCAGGCGGCGTATTCTCGGGCTGGGTCAACGATGAGCTAAAGGCCGGAGACGAAATCGAGGTGATGGCGCCGCACGGCAGTTTCTGCTGGGACTTCGCGCCGGACCTGCGGCGCGAGTATGTGGCGTTCGCCGGCGGATCCGGCATCACGCCGATCCTGTCGCTGATGAAAACGGCGCTGTCGCACGAGTCGAACTCGCGGTTCACGCTCTTCTACGGTAATCGCAATTCCATCGGCGTGATGTTCCTGGAGGAAATCGCCGCGCTGAAGGATAGCTATCTCGACCGGCTCAGCGTCTTCCACTTCCTCGAAGAAGAGGAAGAAGAGATCGAACTCTTCAACGGCCGTCTCGATCGGGCGAAGACAGAAGAGATTCTCGGTTCGCTTATCGACGCCAATAATGTCGACGCCTTCTTCATCTGTGGACCCGGTCCGATGATGGATGCAATCGAGGAAGCGTTAGTCGCACGCGGCGTCGACAAGCCGCGCATCCTGATCGAGCGCTTCACCACCGGACCTCTCTCTGCCGCGCAAGCCGCCGCCGCCCGCGCGCTGGAAGAGAAAGCCGCCGGCCTCAAAATGAGCGTAACGCTCAATGGCCGCCGCATGAAGGTCACGTTCGACCCCGAGAAACATTCTATCCTCGACAATGTCCGCGCCGCGGGCCTCCCCGCCCCGTTCGCGTGTAAAGGCGGCGTATGTGCAACGTGTCGCGCGAAGGTGACGTCCGGCGAAGTGCAGATGAAAGTGAACTATGGCCTCTCCGAGCAGGAATTGGCCGAAGGTTACGTGCTCACGTGCCAAGCGACGCCGGTTAGCGACGGCGTGGCGCTGACTTACGATATTTGAGGGGGCGCCCCGACGGCGGTAGTCGAACTGCGACATGGACGCGAATGATCGCACCGGTTCGCACGTGTAGGATTGGTTTTCTGTTGATTACTCCGCCGCCTTCGCCAATCCCCCGAGCGTCAAGTCCACCGCCATTTCCGCCAGCGCGCCGGCGCTGACGGGGCCGCTGGGATCGAACCAGGTGTGGGTCCAGTTGATCGTGCCGAAGAAGAGCATCGCGGCGGCAAACCCCGCGCCACTTTTCTTCTTCAGCGCCGGCTCGATTTCCACCAACAATTTGCGCACGATTTCGATCAGCGCGCGCTGCACCGCCACGATTTCGGCGCGGCGCGCTTTGGGCAGGTTGTCGAGATCATTCAGAAGCACTTTGTGCCGGGCGGCAGCGCCGACATAGAGCGCCATGAAACGGTGCGTCAGCTCACGCAGTTTGCGTTGCGGGCCTTCCTTGGACGCCATCACTTCGCGCGCCGTGACCTCAAGGGCGCGCACGTGGGAGATCATCACGTCGAAGAGGACATCCTCTTTGGACGCGTAATAGTGATAGACAAGGCTTTTCGAGATCTTGCCGCGTTGGGCGATGTCGGCCACCGAGGCGCCGGAGAAACCACGGCTCGCGAACAGGGCGGCGGCGGCCTCCACGATGGCCTCCTTCCGCTCGTCGTAATCGGCCGCTTGCGTCCGCGCCATCTCGCCCCTTCCGCCCGCCTCGCCCTGGCTTGCGCCGCCCCGGCGGACCGCCTATTTGTCCGCCCCTTCGGTGGCGTAGCTCATCTGGTTAGAGCGTGGGATTCATAACCCCAAGGTAGGTGGTTCAAGTCCACCCGCCACCACCATATCCCGCAAGTTCCTTTCTCCGACAGCGCCGTTTGCCTTGCAGTGGCCGGCCGAGCGGCGCAAGAGTGGCAAATTCGTCCGCCTCGCCTTCCCCGGGAGGAAACTTTGTCCGTCGACCTCGACGCCGTCGATCTGCGTATCCTTGAGCTTCTGCAGGAGGATGCGGCGCTCTCGATCGCCGAGATTGCCGAGCGGGTTGGCCTCTCTTCCTCCCCTGCCTGGCGCCGGATCGAGCGGCTGAAGAAAGCGGGCGTGATCATCAGGCAGGTGACGCTGCTGGATTGCGACAAGCTTGGGC
>JAEWNX010000303.1 GCA_023461135.1 Pseudomonadota bacterium | reverse complement strand
GTACATCCCCGCGCAGCCTGGCGTGATGCGCGCATCGGCGGAGACATCCGTCATCTCGGTGAAGATGAGCCCCGCGCCGCCCATCGCGCGCGCGCCGTAATGCACGAAATGAAATTCGTTCGGCGTCCCGTCTTCGGCCGAATACTGACACATCGGCGAAACGACGACCCGGTTGGCGATCTCCATCTCGCGCAGACGCATGGGCGCGAACATGGGCGGTGGCGGATTGTCCGATAGCGCTTTGCCGGCGAACCACGTTTCGACGCTTCGCACGAAACTCTTGTCACGCAGCCGAAGGTTTTCGTGGCTGACGCGCTGACTGCGCGTGAGCAGGGAATAGGCGAACTGGAGCGGCTGCAAGTTCGCGTAGCGGTCGATATTCTCGAACCATTCGGTCGAATTGCGCGCGGCGTTTTGCAGCTTCAGAACTTCGATCTGGCGCTCCGCGTGATACTCCGCGAGCGCTTCGGCCAGCGGCTTGCCGCCGTGCAGCACCTGCGCCAGCTTGATCGCGTCCTCGAACGCGAGCTTGGTGCCCGAGCCGATCGAAAAATGCGCTGTATGCGCGGCGTCGCCCATCAGAATGAGATTGCCGCGATGCCAACGCTCACAGACGATGCGCGGGAAATTGAGCCACGACGAGCCGCGCATGTGCTTGGCGTTGGTGGAGAGTGTCGCGCCGTCGAGATACTTGGCGAACAGATTCTCCGCGGCGCGGCAGGTTTCGTCCTGGCTCATCTTGTCGAAGCCAAAACCGCGCCAGGTGGCCTCCGAGCATTCCACGATGAATGTCGAAGCGTTCGGCTCGAACTTGTAGGCATGCGCCCAGATCCAGCCGTGTTCGGTCTGTTCGAACGCGAACGTGAAGGCCTCGAACGCCTTGTCGGCGCCGAGCCAGATGTACTTGTTGGGCCTTACATCGATATCGACGCCGAACTCTGGCTCGAACGCATTGCGCAGCTTGGAATTGGCGCCATCGCACGCGAGCACGAGATCGTACGCGCCGAACAGTTCCGCAGATGGGTCTATCTCGGTTCCAAACGCCAACGTCACGCCCAGTTCGCGCGCACGGTCCTGCAGGATGTTCAACAGTCGTTTTCGGCCAATGCCGATGAAGCCATGGCCTGAGGAGGTGATGGTCTGGCCGTGGATGTGGACATCGATGTCGTCCCAGTGCGCAAAGCCCGCCTCAATGGCGTCCGCGCTCTCGGGATCGTTGGCGCGGAGATTCTCCATGGTCTGGTCGGAGAAGACGACGCCCCAGCCGAATGTATCGCCGGGGTCGTTGCGCTCGAACACGACGACATCGTGCCGCGCATCGCGCAGCTTCATGGAAATGGCGAACAGGAGCCCGGCCGGCCCGCCGCCGATGCAGGCAATGCGCATGAGATACTTTATATCTAAACTATCGTGGGAAAGCAAGCCGGCAGGCGGCCGCTTGAGCCTGGCTCAGGCCGGCGGCAACTCTTCCGTCTCGGAGGGATCAATCTGGCCGCTTTCTGCAGGCGTCAGCTTCGGCGCGCGCTTGGCCCTCGCCTTGAGCTTGGCCATGGCGATAATTGCCTTGGCTTTCCTGGCCGCTGCGCCTGCGCGGATGCTGCGTCTGTGGCGCCAGGCGGCGACGGTTGTCTTCAAATGGCCGCGCAATGGTCGGTGCAGCGTCGCGATTGCATAAGCAGTGTTAGCCACAGCGTCTCCTGTGCATCGTTCCTGCGGAACGTGCGAGACGCCCAACGAGTTGCCGCAAATGGAAAGGGCCCGCAGCGCGGGCCCTTCATGTCCTCGTGATCGGCGCGCCTCTGCTACGCGACGCGGCGCAGCATGTTGCGGTTGAGGATCGGCGCCTGCGCTTCGAGCAGGTCTCTCTCCACGCGCTCGCGCGCCGCCGGGTCCTTCACTACGAGCAGGTGGATTTCCTTGGCGCCAAGGTTTTCCGCCGCGCGCCACATGTCGTGACGCAGCAGCGATTGCGAAAAGTCGTCGGTCTTGGCGATGTAGAGCGTGATCGGGCCGCCCCAGTCCTGTTGCGGCTGATCGTGCGGTTTCACGAACATGTAGAGGCCGCCCACAGGCTCCCACGCACGCTGCGCACGCGCGATCTCGAACTCGTACCAGCGTCCGCTGCCGCCTTGCCAATTGTAGGTGTTCAAAACGCCCCTCCGGTTCCCACCGGCGGGTGAGTCTAAAGTGAGTCGGCGTCAGGAAAGAACCTCAGGGGGCGGGGTCGATACTCACAGACTGGACATCGGCGGCGTCGAAGAACGGCGGCCAGAACGCTTCGAGCGCCGCGGCCTGGCGCTCGGCGTGCTCGGGGCGGTCGAGCGGGACGATGCGCAAATCCACGCGCGCCAGATCGGGCGGGCCCGACGGTGCGCTCGGCCGCCACGCCGCATAATCCGCTTCCGAAACGTAAAGCGAGAAGCCCTGTGGATCGTGTTCGAGCAGATCGGACACGAGCACGAGGCGCCTGCGCGGGATTTCGGCGCCGAAGTCCGGATCGGCCGCGACCGCGCGCAACCCGGCCACGATCGGCGAAGCCCGCGCCGGGCCGCTCGAACCGGCGCTCCGCAGGGCACGATCCAGCGCGTCCGCGAACGCCTCGTCCCATCGCGCCTGGGTCATGCGCGCGTTCTCGAACAGGGGATTGGTTTGCTCGGGCGGACGCGGGAGGCAGCGCGAGAACAGGATGCTCGGCTCCTGCGGCCGGCGTACATTGATGCGCATCAGCGTCAGGCGATCGTATTGCGAGAGCCGCGCGCGTTCTTGCGCGAGCACCGCGCGCAGCTTGCGGCGGTGACGCGCTTCCAAACGGTCGGTGGCGTCAACGAGGACAATCGTGTGCGCAGCGAGCGGCGCGTCGGTGCGGCACAGCGTTTCCGCGTCGGTCGGCGGCGCCCGAAACAGCAAGCTCGCGCCCCCCAGTCCGCCCAGCACCAGCATAGCAACGATAATCAGCACTATGCCCAGCACGTTGCGTGCGCCCCCGCCGCGCCGGCGTGTCACGCGACCGGTCCTGCGTCGAGGCGCGCCGTCGCTTGTTCAAGTTCGCCCAGCAAGCCTTCGAGGGCGGCCGCCGATTGCGCCTGTGCGTCTGCCAGACGCGCGCGCGCGTCGTCGATCAGCGCCGCCGCGCCGGTCAGTGCGTCCAGCGCCGGGCCCGCTGCGGGCGGCGGCGCGCCGAAATAGGCGGGCGCGGGCGTCGTCCGCATCGCCGCGTTCTCCTGGCGATAAAGATGCACCGCATCCGCGGCGGCTTGATCGAGCCCGCGCGCCTTGGCGTCGAGCGCTTCCATCTTCAGCGACGCAGAGTCGAACGCCTTGTTCATGGCTTCAAACTCGGCGCGCATTTTTTCCAGCCGCGCCGCCAATGCCGTGCGGGCCGCATTCACGGGAGCTTCGAGCGCAAGCCGGCCTTCGGCGCGGAAATCGGAAAGCCCTTCGGCCGCCTCACGCGACGCGCGATCCATCTTGCCGTAATCGGGATAGGGGTCGTCGAAGCCGGAATAGCCCTTGAGCGCCGCGAACACCCACACACCCGCGCCCAACATCAAGAGAATGATTGCCTGCGGCGAATTGAGCTGCAGCAGCGACCAGAGGTGGAAGCTTGCGTCGGCTCCGAGATCGACTTGGCGCCCCGCAAGCACCGCGAGCTGATCGCGCCAGTCCGCTGCGAAGAGGTTCAGCATCAGCGCGAGCAGCGTAAGCGCGCCGAACGCGAGCGCGCCCGCGGCTTTGATGGGCAGCTTTACATGCTGCAGATACCGGAGGCCCAGGAAACCGGCCAAAAACCCCAGCGTCACGTTGGCGCCGGACAGACCGATCGCGGTGATCGCGCCGCCGAGCAAGCCGCGGGCATCGTCTTCGGCGAAGAGCGCCGCGCTGAACAGCGCCTCGAACACCGCTGCGCAGAACAAGAGCCCGGATTGCAGAAGCGTCGACTGTGGATAAACCGCCTGCCGGCGCAAATCGTGCGCGCGCTTGAATGCGTCGAGATCGGCGCGCGCTTGCGCGGCGCGGCCGGCCGCCTCGCTCCAGTCATGCGCCAAACGTCCCGCGGCTTGCTTCAACGCCAGGCGCGCATCCAGCGCGGGGCCGGCGAAGTCCTGCGGCGCCGGCGCCAGCGTGCGCATGCGCCGCTCCGCTTCCGCCTTGGCTTCGTGCCGGCTCTGATCCAGGCGCGCGCGTTCGGCGCCCACGACCTCCAGCACGGCGCGCTCAGCCGCCGAGAGGTCGTCCGCGTCCTGGCGCGGCAAGTTGCGGGCGGCGTCTTCGCGGGCGTGCTTCTTCAGGCCGAGCCGCTTGTCGAGCGCCGACGCGGAGAGACCCTGCGGTGGTTTGACCGCGGGGCGAACGTTCGCCGCCCTGGCTTGTCCGCCATCCATGCAGCCGCTCCCGGCGTCCTTAAAGCGCGGATGGCGCGCTTCTCCAAGAGGGCAGGGCGGGCTATCAGGCGCTCGTGAGCGAAATGCGCGATCTCCTGGCGATGGCGGAAGCGGCCGCAGCCGCGGCTGGCGCGGCGCTTCAGGCCAACCGGTCGGCCTGGAGCGTGATCGAGGCCGAAGAAGGCCGCGAAGTGAAAATCGACGCCGACACCCAGGCCGAAGCGCTGATCCTGGACACTCTGAAGCGCGCCTCACCCTATCCGATCATCTCCGAGGAAGCCGGCTGGGCGCGCGCAATGGAGCGCGGCGACCGCTTCGTCTGGGCGGTCGATCCGCTCGACGGCAGCGTCAACTATTTGCGCCTCTATCCGCACTGCGCCGTGTCGATCGCCCTGTTGGACAATGGTGCGCCCGTGCTTGGCGTTGTGGATTGCTTCGTGCTGGGCGAAAGGTTCACGGGTGTCGTCGGCGAAGGCGCCTGGCTCAACGGCGCGCCGATGCGCGTGTCCGAGATCGCCGACCCTGCGGGCGGCATCCTGCAAACCGGCGTGCCGGCGCGCGCCAGCGACAGCTCCATGAAGCTGTTCGAGCAGCGGCTGCGCACCTGGCGCAAAGTGCGCATGATCGGCTCGGCGGCGAGTGCGCTGGCTTATGTGGCCGCCGGACGCGCGGAGGCCTATCGCGAGTCCGGCTCCATGATCTGGGATGTGGCCGCAGGCTGCGCACTGGTGAAGGCGGCAGGGGGAAACTACCACATTGCGGCTTCGCAAGGTCTCGATCGCCCGCTTGAAGTCGCCGCATGGAATGGGCGCGCTCCGCAACCGGAATGAGCGTGTGCTTTTTGCGACGGACCCGCGCGCCCTACACGTTCTAACAACTTGTTGAGCGGAACTTCAGCACGCCGTGTAGACAGGCGCGCTCGCGCGTCTCAAACAAGGCCGGGTTGAGGGATGTAGGTCAGCGGGCAGGGCATGGTGCGGAACGTCATCGTTGCGGGGTCGGCGGGCGCGGTGAACGCGGCGCTCCTGAACGACAAACTCGCTTCGATGCACATCGCCGGCGTCGCGCTCATCGGACCAGGTGAAGTTTCCGCGCCGGTCTTCACGCGCGCCGCTACCTGGCACTCGCTGAAGCTTGAAGACAGCGCCGCGCAAACGCTGTTGCTTGCTGAGCCGCCGCCGAATGGCGCGGCCGGCCGCGCCGTGCTGGAACGCGCGGCGGCTGCGCGGTTGAAGGTGCTGTTGCTCGAAGACGCCGCGGTTCGCCCACTCGGACTCGACGATCTGCTGGGCGCACCGCTGCGCGCCGTCGACTGGGCCCGCATCGGCGCGATGTTGGCCGGCAAGCGTGTATTGATCACGGGCGGCGGTGGCTCGATCGGCGGCGAAATCGCGCGCCGCGTCGCCGGCTTTGCGCCCGAGCGCCTGACATTGCTCGATAGCTCGGAGCACAATCTCTACCAGATTGGCCTCGAACTGCGCGATGCGCGCACCGCGCTCTGCGACATTCGCGACGAAGCTGCGGTGCGCCGCTGGTTCGCCAAGGAGACGCCGCACATCGTCTTCCACACTGCCGCGCTGAAGCAGGTGCCGGTGGTCGAGGCGTTCCCGTGCGAGGGCGTGCTCACCAACGTCTGCGGCGTCAAGCACGTGGCCGAAGCCGCGCACTGGGTGAACGCCGATCTCATTTTCGTGTCGACCGACAAGGCCGTCGAACCATCCGGCGTGATGGGCGCCACGAAGCGTTTCGGCGAACTCTTCTGCCAAGCGCTCGATCGCCGCGGCGGGCGCCGCGCCATTCCGGTGCGGCTCGGCAATGTGTTGGGCTCGGCCGGATCGGTCGCGCCCTTGTTCGAAGCGCAGCTCGCCGCCGGCGGCCCGCTCACCGTCACGCACGCCGATATGACGCGCTATTTCCTCTCGATCCCGCAAGCGGCGAACGCGGTGCTGCAGGCCGCCGCCAACGGCCTCACCAGCCCCCGGCGTGGCGCGGCGAAGGTGATCGAGATGGGCGAGGCGCTTCCGGTAGTCGAACTAGCCCGCAACGTCATCCGTCTCGCCGGCATGCGCCCCGATGAGGACGTGCCGATCGTGTTCACGGGCCTGCGCCCTGGCGAGAAGATGCACGAGCGTCTCGTGGCGGAGGACGAAGAGCCTGTCACCGATGCGCGTTCAGGCGTGATCGCGGCGATGTCGCAGCCGCGCGAACTTGCCGACCTGCACGCGCTGATCGAACGCTTGACGCTGCTGGCGCGCCAAGGTGCGGACGATGCGGTGCGCGACGCCTTGTTCGCGGCCATCGACCCACGCGAAGAAGCCGACGAAGAACTCGCCGCCGCCGGCTAGTCCAGCGTTCTGCGGAAGCGCAGCAGCGCGAGCGTCGCCAGCACCAGCAGGATCAGCGTCAGCGGCCACAGATCGCCGAGAATATCGGGAAGACCGGCGCCCTTCAGCACGATCTCGCGCACCATGCGCAGGAAGTGCGTGATCGGCAGCGCTTCGCCGATCGCCTGCGCCCAACCGGGCATGGCGCGGAAAGGGAACATGAACCCCGACAAGAGAATCGACGGCAGGAAAATGAAGAACGTCATCTGCATCGCCTGCATCTGCGTGCGCGCGATGGTGGAGATGAGATAGCCCAGCATCAGATTGGCGAAGATGAAGATCGTCACCGCGATCAGGAACGCCAGGAACGAGCCGGTGAAGGGAATGCGGAACAGGAATGTCGCCACCAAGAGCACAATGACGACTTGGATGGCGCCAACGCCGATATAAGGCGTCGTTTTGCCGATCATCACTTCGAGCGGGCGCACGGGCGTCGCCAGCAGGTTTTCCATCGTGCCGCGCTCGGTTTCCCGCGTCAGCGCGATCGAGGTGATCATGACCATGGTCATCGTCAGGATGACGCCGAGCAGCGCGGGCACGATGTTGAAGGCGGTGACGCCGGCGGGGTTGTAGCGCCGGTGTACAACGATCTCGTACGGCGGTGGCGCGCGCGCGAGGAAGGAAAGCGGCCCCTCGAACTCCGGCGCGAACGCCGATTGCGCGACGCGCTCGATCGCGGCGATCGCGCCGCCCGCGGCCACCGGGTCGCTTGCGTCGGCGGCAACCAGGATTTGCGGCCGCTCGCCGCGCACCATGCGCCGCTCGAAGCCCTCAGGAATGGAGATGAGATAAGTGGCCTCGCCCGAGCGCAGCATCGCTTCGCCTTCCTCGGCTGTGCGCGTGACGGCGACGATATCGACGTAAGTGGATGCGCTCAGCGAAGCGAGAAAGGCGCGCGTCATCGGCCCATCCTCGCGCAGCTCGACAACAGCCGGCAAATGGCGCGGATCTGTGTTGATCGCATAGCCGAACAGCACGAGCTGCATGATCGGCATCATGATCATGATGGCGAAAGTCGGCCTGTCGCGCCGCATCTGCACGAGTTCTTTGAGGAACACGGCGAACACGCGCGACCAGGAAAGGTCCAAGAGATTTGGCAGCCCGCCGAGGGAGGGGAGGCGCGGCCTCATTGCACGTTATCGATGCTGCCGGACATCAAGTAGATGAAGATCTCCTCGAAGCCCGCTTCGATGCGGTCGATCTCGACGTGCGGCTGGGACTCCTTCACGCGCCGCACCGCACGCTCGAGCGCGGCGGCATCGTGACCGCAAGCGTGAATCTCCGCGCCGAACCGCGCGACGAGTTCGACGCCAGGCGCACCTTCCAGCATCGCTTGCGCCGCCTGCAATGGCCGGCCCGCGACGCGCCAAGCCTTCAAACCAATCTGTTTCGGAATCTCCGCCGTTGGCGCGTCGAGCAGCTTCTTGCCGTAGGCGATGTAGGCGATTGCATCGCATTGTACGGCCTCGTCCATGTAGTGCGTGGACACGAGCGTCGTCACGCCCTGCGCGGAATAGCGTCGGATTGCGTCCCAGAAATCGCGCCGCGCCTTGGGGTCGACGCCGGCGGTCGGTTCGTCCAGCAGCAGCACTTTCGGCTCGTGGATCATGCACGCGGCCAACGCCAGCCGCTGCTTCCAGCCGCCGGAGAGCTTGCCGGCGAGCTGCGCTTGGCGTTCCACCAGCCCCAGGTCCGCCAGCGCCGCGTCCACGCGTTCAGCGCGCCGGTCGAGCCCATAGAGCCGGGCGATGAATTCGAGGTTCTCGCGGATGGAGAGGTCTTCGTAGAGCGATAACTTCTGCGTCATGTAGCCGACGCGCTCTTTAATCTTATGGCTCTCTTCCAACACGTCGAAGCCGAGCACTTCGCCTTCGCCGCTGTCCGGCTTCAACAGGCCGCACACCATGCGGATCGTCGTGGTCTTGCCGGACCCGTTCGGACCCAGAAATCCATAGACCGCGCCGCGCGGGACACGGAGGTCGAAATGATCGACTGCACGCACATCACCGAACGATTTGGTGAGCCCGCGCACGTCGATGACGAGCTCTTCGCTCATTCGGCGATCCGCACATCCACAGGCATGCCCGGGCGGATCGGCCCAGGCGCATCGAGCCGCGCCTCCACGAGAAACACCAGCTTCTCCCGCTCATCGAGCGAGTAGATCACCGGCGGCGTGAATTGCGGTTCGCGCGCCACGAAGCTGACGCGCGCCGCCAAAGGCTCTGCGCAGCCATCGCAATTCACCAGCACCCGCGCCCCGACGGGCAACTGCGCCAATCTTTCCTCCGGCGCGAAGAAGCGCACCTTCATGTTC
>JAEWNX010000302.1 GCA_023461135.1 Pseudomonadota bacterium | reverse complement strand
CGACAACTGGCGCTGGGCCGGCGTGCCGTTCTATCTGCGCACCGGCAAGCGAATGAGTGCGCGCCGTTCCGAAATCGTCGTGCAGTTCCGCGACACGCCCGTGTCGATCTTCGGCGCGAACGCAGGCACGCCGAACCGCCTCGTGTTGCGCCTGCAGCCGGACGAAGGCGTGCGGCTGTGGCTGAACATGAAGGAGCCTGGGCCCGGCGGCCTGCGCATCAAGACGGCGCCGCTCGATCTCTCGTTCGCGGAAGAATTCGGCGCCCGCTATCCCGACGCCTATGAGCGTCTGTTGATGGACATCGTGCGCGGCAATCTGCAGCTCTTCATGCGCCGCGACGAAGTCGACGCTGCGTGGGGCTGGGCCGACGCGCTGCTCGCCGCTTGGCAGCAAAGCGACGGCGATCCCCATCCATACGCCGCCGGCTCAAACGGCCCGACGCAATCTGCATTGCTGATGGACCGTGACGGTCGGGCTTGGTGGGATCCGGAGTGATGGCTGCGACGAATACGACTATCGAGGTGGTCACCGAACGCATTCGGGCGCGGAGCGCGAAGCGCCGCCGGCGCTATCTCGATCTGATCGATGCGTACGATCCCACCGTGCCGGCGCGCGCGAAGGTCGCCGAGCCGAACCAGGCGCACAATTCCGCCGGCTGCGTCTTGCATGAAAAGACGGAGCTACTCGGCTGCCGCTGGCCGGCGATCGGCGTTGTTACAGCGTACAATGACGTCATTTCCTCGCACAAGCCGTACGAGGACTATCCGCCGCTCATCCGCGAGGCCGCGCGCAAGGTCGGTGCGGTTGCGCAAGTCGCTGGCGGCGTGCCGGCCATGTGCGACGGCGTCACGCAAGGCTTCGTCGGCATGGAGCTGTCGCTGTTCTCGCGCGAGACCATTGCGCTGGCGACGGCGGTGTCGCTCTCGCACGCAACATTCGACGCGGCGCTGCTGCTTGGCATTTGCGACAAGATCGTGCCCGGCCTGATGATCGGCGCGCTGCGTTTTCCGTGGCTGCCAGTGATCCTCGTGCCGGGCGGTCCGATGCCGTCCGGCATCCCAAACAAGGAAAAGGCGCAGAAGCGGCAGCTCTTCGTCGAGGGCAAGATCAGCCGCGCCGAACTGCTTGAAGCGGAGGCGCAGTCCTATCACTCCGCCGGCACGTGCACGTTCTACGGCACCGCCAACTCCAATCAGATCATGATGGAGCTGATGGGCCTGCACATGCCGGGTGCGGCGTTCATCAATCCGTTCACGCCGCTGCGCGAGGCGCTCACGGTGGCGGCGACGCAGCGCGCAGCGGCGATCACGGGGCTCGGCGACGACTATCGCCCAATCGGACGCGTTGTGGACGAGCGCGCGATCGTCAATGCCATGGTCGGCCTCACAGCGACCGGCGGCTCGACCAACCACTTCATCCATCTCCCCGCCATCGCGCGCGCCGCAGGCATCGAGATTACCTGGGACGATTTCGCCGATGTCGCGCGCGTCACGCCGCTCCTTGCGCGCATCTATCCCAACGGCGCGGCGGACGTGAATCACTTCCATGCCGCCGGCGGCGTCGCCTTCCTGACCCGCGAACTGATCGGCCTTGGCCTTCTGCACGGGGACATCGCGACGATCGCACCGGAAGGCATGCCGCAATACGCACGCGAGCCCTGGTTGAATGACGGAGCGCTCGAGTGGCGCGATATCGATGCGCAAAGCGGTGACGAAAGCGTGCTGCGCGGACGCGACAAGCCCTTCATGGCCGAAGGCGGCCTGCGCGTCGTCACCGGCGGGATCGGCCGCGCGGTGATCAAGACATCGGCGGTCGACGATCTGCACCGCGTCGTCCAGGCGCCCGCGCGCGTGTTCGACTCCCAGGCGCAAGTGCTCGCCGCGTTCAGCGCGGGCGAACTCGACGGTGACGGCGTCATCGTCGTGCGCGGGCAGGGGCCGCGGGCGAACGGCATGCCGGAGCTGCACAAGCTGATGCCCGTGCTCGGCGCGCTGCAGGACCGCGGCTTCCGCGTGGCGCTCGTCACCGATGGGCGCATGTCGGGCGCTTCGGGCAAAGTGTTGGCGGCGATCCACGTTATTCCCGAAGCGGTGGCCGGCGGAGCGCTGGCGAAAGTGCGCGACGGCGATGTGCTCCTGGTCGACTCGGTCGAAAATAGGCTCGAAGTGACGTCGCCCGCCGACTGGGCCGAACGCGCGCCCTCGCAGCTCGACATCAGCGGCAACCAGCGCGATTACGGGCGCGAATTATTCCGGCTTTTCCGGCAAACCGCAGGCAGCGCCGAAGAAGGCGCTTCGCCGTTCACGGACTACGATACGATCTAGTCTTCCTGCTCCAGGCGGCGAATGAAGTCCTCATCGCGCGGCGCCGGGGAAAACCCTTCGCCCACCGAGATCTCGATCGCGCGGTCGTACTCGCCGCCCAGCGGCACGGTCAGGTGCTCCACCGTCCGGAATACGGTGAAATCCTCGGCCACGAACGGCAGGAAGCCCGGCCGCAAATGCACGACGAGCACGCGCGCGCCTTCTTCCGGGCGCATCGGATCGGTGGCTTCGGCGGAATTGTGCGCGTCTTCGTGGAGCCGCCACATGCGCAGCGGCGGCAGAGGCGTGCCCGCGCGGCGCGCGTGGCGCCAATAATAGCTGAGCTCGAAAAAGGTCGCGCGGTCGTCGACCATCACCGCGGTGAAGGGCGGCTCGCCCGGCTGCGCGATCGCGCGCACCGCGATCTGCTGCGCCGTCTCCTCCCAGGCGCGCGCGTTGCGCACGTTCTTGAATTGATTTGAGAACACCGGGTCGAAGGGCGCCGCGAGCATCGCCGCGCCGAGCGCGACGTTGATGGCGATCGCGGCGGCCAGCACGCGCCGCCCGCCGCGCGTGGCGAAGAGCGCGCCCGTCACCCAAACGACGATCGCGGGAAAAGCGACAGCCGCCCAGTTGGCGTTGGCGCGCGAAACGAAGGCGATCAGGCTGACAAAGGCGAGCGGGGGCAAAATGTAGGCGAGCAGGAACTTGTCCTGGTCCTGCAGCCCGGTGCTGCGCCGCCAAGCGCGCCACATCAGCCAGAACAACACGGCGAAGACGAGCGGCCCGAACACCAGCACCTGTCCGCCGAGGAATTCGAACAATTCGTCGAGATTGAAAAGGTCGCTGTCGAGGCGCGCGTTGGACGCGGTATGCCGCGCCGTGGCGAAGCCGTTCTGCACGTTCCAAACGATATTCGGCGCGACGATGGCGAGCGCGATTAGCGCCGCGACCCAACCGCGTCCCTTCGCCAACGCCGCGCGCACCGGCGGCATCCACCACGCAGCGACCGCCGTGCAGACGAAAAAGTAGAGCATGGCGTACTTTGCCAGCATTCCGAAGCCCACCGCCAAGCCGATCACGATCGCCCAGAGCCAGTAACGGGTGGTCGTCAGCCGCCACATGGCGAACAACGCGATCGCCCAGAGCGGCAGCAGCACGGCGTCCGTGGAGATGATGTTCGACGAAAAGAATACGCCAGGCAGCAACAGCCAGCCCACACCGGCCCAGAATCCGGGCCAGGCTCCGTACATCGCACGGCCGAGTGCGAACACTGCCGCGGCCGCAACGGTATGGGCGATCGGCGCGCCCAGCCGCACGGCCCATTCAGCATCGCCGAACAGCGTCGTTGTCGCGCCGATCACCCACGCGACCAGAGGCGGTTTGGTGAAGTAGCCCCAGTCGAACGAGCGGGACCACAGCCAGTACTGCGCCTCGTCGGTGTCGAGGCCGAGCGGATTGTAGAACAGCGCCGCGATGCGCGCGGCCGTCAGCGCAATCAGCACGACCGCAAAGGCGAGCGTCGCGCGGTCGAAGGCGGCCCGAGATGTCGGCATCGGCGTCCTGAAATGTCCCCGCCGCCTCTTAGCGGACGAGGTGGCCCCACGCCAGCAGCGGCGCTCACTTGCAGCGGGGGCAAAGTTGCCTATCTGGCGTTGTTCACTTGGGCTAAAGGTGCGCCGATGAACGCGATTCCCGCTGAATGGCAGCCGCACAAGGCGATCTGGACCGCCTGGCCTTCCGCCTCCGATCTTTGGGGAGAAGACCTCGATCAGGCGCGTGTGGAAGTGGCGGCGATGGTGCGCGCGCTGGCCGACGGCGGCGCGGGCGAACGCGTGCGCGTCCTGGCGCACGGGCGCGAGGCAGAAGCGTCCGCCAAGCTGGCGATCGGGCAGAGCGCTGAAATCATCCCCGCCGCGTTCGGGGACATCTGGCTGCGCGACACTGGGCCGATTTTCACCAACGATGGCCGCGCGCTCGGCTTTCGCTTCAACGGTTGGGGCGGCAAGTACATCCTACCGCACGACGAGGAAGTCAGCGCCCGCGTCGCGCTGCACGCCGGCGCGGACTTCAAGATGCACGACTTCATCCTGGAAGGCGGCGCCATCGAGATGGACGGCGAGGGCTCGCTGCTGACGACGCGCCAGTGCCTGCTCAACCCGAACCGCAATCCGCATTGGACCGAAGCGGGCGCGGAAAAGGAGCTGAAGCGCGCCCTGGGCGTGGAGAAGGTGCTCTGGCTCGACGAAGGGCTCCTCAATGATCACACGGACGGCCACATCGACAACCTGGCGCGCTTCGTCGCGCCGGGGCGAGTCGTGTGCCAAACGCCGTTCGGCCCTGATGATGCCAACGCCGGGGGCCTCGAGGAGATCGCGCG
>JAEWNX010000301.1 GCA_023461135.1 Pseudomonadota bacterium | reverse complement strand
CTTCGTCGGCGACGCGACCATGAGCCCTTACGAAATCACCTATCCCGGCGGCTCGGTCGAACACTGGAACGAAGAACCCGGCGCCGTGTGGCTGCAACGCGTCGCCGAAATCTACGAACGCGTCGTCTGGCTCAACCCCACGCCCCGCGCCCACTGGGATCACACGCCCAGCATCCAACTCGTCCGCGAGATCATCGGTCAACACCGCATGTTCCCGCTGACCATCGAAGGGCTGGACGGCGCGATGCGCGAGTTGAGTCGGTAGGAGCACCGACTTCCAGTCGATTTCCTTCGCGCTCCTGGCGCGCCTGCGCTACGCTGCGCGCCAAGGCCGTCGGGGGACGCCTTGGTGTTAGCATCCGTCGTTTTAAGCAGCGCCGCTGCGTACGCGGCTGGACTAAAACAGGCCGGCGAAATCAAGCCGCAGCCGCAATCGCACATCCTTGCTTCCTACGAACTCAGCATCGTCTCCGACTATCGCCGCGGAGGCGTCTCACAATCCGATAATGCCCCTGCAGTGCAAGGCCGTGTCGAGTTGCGCCAGGATGGTTGGAGCATCGGCGCCTTCGCCACCAGCATGCATGCCCGGCGCGGCTCGAACGCGCAGATTTCTCTGTTCGGATCGCGCCGCTTCGAGTTCGGCGAGACCGACGTCAGCCTCGGCGCAACGGCCGTCCTCTTCTTCGGCGGCGACGCCGATCCCTTCGCGATTGCGCAAGCCAGCATCGCACATCCCATCGGGCCAGTCGACGCCACGCTTTCCGTCAACTACGCGCCGCCGCAGGACTCGCTCGATGGCGAGGATGGCCTTGGCGTCAACTTGCGCGCGCGCACGCCGCTCGGGCGCCTCAACGGCGCGCCGCTCACCGCCTCCGTCAGCGTTGGCCGCTCCGAGGGCGAGTTCGCGATGGGGGCGGAGTCAAAGCTGGATTGGTCGGTCGGCGTTACGGCGGAGATCGACAACACGGAGTTCGGCCTCGCCTACATTGACAATGATCTTGACGACCATCGCGGCGAAGCGGGCCTCGTATTCTCCATCACGCGCAGATTCTGACGGCTGGTTGGCGCCTGCAACGCATCGGCAAGGAAAGGATGCCAAACCGAAAGCGATGACGAAGATCTGGAAACCCATCGCTCTCGCCGCGCTTGCGCTGACGGGCGCCTGTTCATCGTTTCGTTTCGAGCCGACGGCGGACTGGCTGCACGAGGGCGGGAGCCTCTGCGCGGCCGACCGCGAGGGTCCGCACTATGACTGGGACCGCGCGGCGCCCCGCACGTGCGCCCAGGCCCTTGGCGAGACGCCGCAGTCGGACGGCTAAGCCCTACAGCCTCATTGTTCCGCCACATCCCGAACGCTACATCCGGCTCGCGGAGAGAAGCTCATGCGAAAAGTCGTGCTGCCGGTTCTGGGTCTTTTGTCCGTCCTGACCCTCAGCGCCTGCGATCCCAACCTCCAAAGCAAAGGCCGCGGCGTGGACCCCCGCGTGGTGCAAGCGCGCGGCACGCTGGCCGAAAGCGAACAAGCCACCATCGCCATTTTCCAGTCCGCCTCGCCCTCGGTTGTGCTCGTCATCAGCGGCGAGCGCGACATCACCGGTATGAACACGGTCGCGGTCGGCGGCGGCACCGGCTTCATCTGGGACGAGCAAGGCCACGTCGTCACCAACAACCACGTCGTGCAAGCCTCGCAGATCATCGTTCGCATGCCCGGCGGCGAGGACATCGCCGCTTCCGTGATCGGCCGCGCGCCGCAATACGATCTTGCCGTACTGCGCCTTTCGCGCACGCCGGCGAACGCGCCGCCGCTCGCGGTCGGCACGTCGGGCGATCTGCAGGTTGGCCAAGCGACGTTCGCCATCGGCAATCCGTTCGGCTTCGACCAGACCATCACCTCCGGCATCGTCAGCGCGCTCGGGCGCCGCCTGCCGACCGACGATGGCCGCGAGATCGCCGACGTCATCCAAACCGACGCGGCCATCAATCCCGGCAATTCCGGCGGCCCCCTGCTCGATAGCGCCGGCCGCGTCATCGGCGTGACCACCGCAATCTTCTCGCCATCGGGCGCCTACGCGGGCGTGGGCTTTGCCGTGCCGATCGACACCGTCGCGCGCGTCGTGCCGCAACTCATCCAGAACGGCCGCGCGCCCATCGCCGGCATCGGCATCCTCGCCGCCAACGAAGCCATCGCGAGCCGCGTCGGCGTTGAAGGCCTTCTAGTCTGGCAGACCGTGCCTGGCTCACCCGCTGCGCGCGCCGGCCTGCGCAGCACCGATCCCCAAAGAGGCGAACTGGGCGATGTCATTGTCGAAGCGGAAGGCGCGCCGGTGCGCCGCCTCGCCGATCTGACCAACACGCTGGACCGCCTCGGCGTCGGCCAAAGCATCGACCTCACGCTGATGCGCGAGGGCCAGCGCGTCGCCGTCAGCGTGCCGATCGAAGACATCGGCGAACGCGAGAGCGGTTCCGACGGCAAGTAATCCCGCCTCAATCCAAATCCGATTTGATACTGAATTGAAGGTGCGGCGCCTGCCGTCCCTTCTTGCTCACGCCGCAAGGCTCGGGGAAAGTGAGCCCGGGAGTCGGCTTTGGATCGGCGGGCGTTCTTATTCACTGCGGGAGCCTGCAGCGTCGTCAGCGCATCGACGACGCGGTTCGCACGCGCGCAGACGCCGAGCAGCTTCAGCCAGGCGGCGCGCTACAGCGCCGACCGCAACGGCGCCGCGCTCATCGTCGTACGCCACGGCATCGTGCTCGCGGAGGACTATCCCGGCGGCCACGCGGCCACGCGCTGGCCAATCGGCGCCGGCACGCGCGCGTTCGCCCCCCTGCTCGCCGCTTCGCTCGTTTCCGACGACCTGATGACGCTCGACGAGCCGGTTGCGCTCACCATCGGCGATTGGGGCGCCCATCCGCTCAAAGCGACGATCTCGATCCGCGCGCTGCTGAGCGGCGCGAGCGGCATCAGCTTCGGGCGCGGCCAGCGCGATTTCGCCGCCGCCATCGCCGCCGAACCAAGCGATCCGCCCGGCGTCCGCTTCCATGACGACGAAGCGGCGTATTTGATTTTCGTGGAAGTGGCGCGCCGCAAGCTCGCCGGCGCCGCGGGATTTGAACCCGACCCCGCGCGCTATCTCACATCGCGGACATTGCTGCCGATCGGCTGTGTGCCCATCGGCTGGTCGCGCGGACAGGACGGCGCCCCGCGGTTCGATACTGGCGCGGCCGTCTCTGCACGCGGCTGGGCGCAAGTCGGTGAACTCATCCGGCGTGAAGGCGTCTGGCGCGCCCAGCAGCTCACGGACTCCAACACGTTGCGCGAAGCCATGCGCGGTTCGTTCGCGGAGCCACGCGCCGGGTTCGGCTTGTGGCTTGCTGCGCCTGGGCGATCCCAGAACCGGCTCAGTGTCGACATCGATCTCTGGCGCGCGTCCTCGCCGGCGCCGACGGATCTCGCCATAGCCGCAGGCGCCGGCGGACAACGGCTCTACCTGTCGCCGTCAGAAGGCCTCGTCATCGCGCGCTTGGCGCGCAGCGACGACGACCAGCCCTGGTCGGACGCACAATTCTTGTCGTTGGTCTGGCGCGATCTCGCGCCGGTCTAGCCGCGCGAGCGGATCAGGAGGCCGCCGATCAGGCCGAGCACGGCCCCGCCGATCGCGCCTGTAATCGCGTTCGCCAGGTGCGCCGCGTTCTCGCCTTCGATCAGCTCTTTCCAGTTATCAGCGACACCCTGCACCGCAGGGACGTTCATCGCCGCATAACCGGCCGCCACGCCGCCAACAGCGCCGATGATCGTGCGCCCGGCGACGCCGCCGCCGCCGCGCGTCAGCGCGCCCAGGATGTTGCCGCCCAGCGCTCCGCCGACCGCCAAGACCACCCAAGGCAGGATCGTTGCCATATCCATTGTGTTTCCCCTTCCCTCCAGCGCGGACGTCTTTTACCCGAAACGAAGACGGGCCGCCTCCGCGCAGCCGCACCCCAGCATAGGCGGTCCCGCGAAATTCACAACGAAGATTGCGCCGCCGTAATACTGGCGCGCGAACCATTGGCGGCCGCTGCAATAGCGAGGCGAGCGGTCCGTCGCTTGTTCAGAGCGGCTTCGGCGCCGGCACGCCGAATCGATCTGTGACTTATGCACATCCGCGTGTCGGTTGCCGCCGTGCCCGCCGATGAGGGCCGTGTTAAAGCAAGTCTCACTGCGGTTGCCCCCCACCAATGATCAACGTTCGCATTGTCTGTACGCATGACGCCGTAACGCTGGCGGAAACGCTCACGCGTCTCCTGGAAGCCGAGGAGCATCGCGTGCGGCTAACGTACGGGCGCCAAGCGCTGAGCGAATTGGAA
>JAEWNX010000300.1 GCA_023461135.1 Pseudomonadota bacterium | reverse complement strand
GTGTTGAGAAGTGCGTTGAGCAGCGGCCAATCTGAAACGGCGTCGCTGCCGTCGCGCATCTTTTCGGTTTCGCGGTTCGGCGATGCGACTGAGCCGCTATCGAGGTGATCGCGGCCGATGACGATTGGTCCGATCTCCCCCTTCGCGACCATTTCATTGAACGCAAGGCCGAGACGATGGCGTTGGCCGAGACCGACCCAGCAGATGCGTGCGGGCAAGCCTTGGAACGCGATGCGTTCTTTCGCCATGTCGAGCCAGCGATGCAGATGCGCATCGTCCGGGATCAGTTCTTTCACCTTGGCGTCGGTCTTGGCGATATCTGAGGGATCGCCGCGCAGCGAGGCCCACCGGAACGGGCCGATGCCGCGACAGAAGAGCGGACGCACATACGCCGGCACAAACCCGGGATAGGCGAACGCGTCTTCGACGCCGGTGTCCTTCGCGACTTGGCGGATGTTGTTGCCGTAGTCGACCGTGGGGACGCCCATCTTGTGATAGTCGAGCATGGCTTTGACGTGAACCGCGATCGAGGCGCGCGCGGCTTCGCGCACGGCTTCGGGATTTTGCGTGCGGGTTTTCTCCCAGCGCTCGACGCTCCAGCCGGCGGGGAAATAGCCATTGACGAGATCGTGCGCGCTAGTTTGGTCCGGCACCGCGTCGGGGCGGATGCCGCGGTTGCCCATTTCGGGGAGAATCTCGGCGGCGTGGCCGAGCAGGCCGACGGAGATGGCTTCCTTCTTCGCGCATGCTTCGTTGATGAGCTTGAGCGCTTCATCGAGCGTTTCGGCGCGCTTATCGAGATAACGGGTTTGCAGGCGTTTTTCGATGCGGTCGCTTTGGCATTCGATGGCGAGGCAGCATGCGCCGGCCATCACGGCCGCGAGCGGCTGCGCGCCGCCCATGCCGCCGAGACCCGCGGTGAGAATCCATTTGCCGGACCAATCGCCGCCGTAATGCTTGCGGCCCATTTCGGCGAAGGTTTCGTACGTGCCCTGCACGATGCCTTGCGTGCCGATATAGATCCACGAACCGGCCGTCATCTGGCCGTACATCATGAGGCCTTTGCGGTCGAGTTCGTCGAAATGCTCCCACGTCGCCCAGCGGGGTACGAGGTTTGAGTTGGCGAGCAGAACGCGGGGCGCATCGGGGTGCGTTTTGAAGACGCCGACTGGTTTGCCGGATTGGATGAGCAGCGTTTCGTCGTCTTCGAGACGGCGCAATGTCTCGACGATGCGGTCGTACGCCACCCAATCGCGCGCGGCGCGGCCGATGCCGCCATAGACAACGAGTTCTTCGGGATGCTCGGCGACGTCGGGATCCAGATTGTTCATCAGCATGCGCAGCGCGGCTTCTGTGAGCCAGGACTTGCACGTGCGCTGATCTCCACGCGGCGCGCGGATCACGCGCGACGGATCGCGGCGGGGATTCATGGGCGTCTCCGAAATTTGCGGCGTTCTAGCTCAGACGACGCGGCCTGCAAACACACGCTCTTTCAACAACGGCGCGCCGAGCCAGTAGCTGAGTTCGGCGGGGGTGTGGATGTCCCAGATGGCGAGGTCGGCGGCCTTGTTGAGTTCTAGCGTGCCGATTTCGTCGAGCATGCCGAGAGCGCGGGCGCCTTCGCGGGTGATGCCGGCGAGCGCTTCTTCGGGCGTGAGGCGGAAGAGCGTGCAGGCCATGTTGAGCGCGGCGAGCGGGCTGGTCATGGGCGACGTGCCGGGGTTGCAGTCGCTGGCGACGGCCATGCGCACGCCGGCTTTGCGCAGCGCGTCGATGGGCGGGAGCTGCTTTTCGCGCAGAAAGTAGAAAGCGCCGGGGAGCAGCACTGCGACTGTGCCGGCTTGCGCCATGGCGGCGATGCCGGCGTCGTCAAGGTGTTCAAGGTGATCGGCGGAGAGCGCGTGGTAGCGCGCGGCGAGCGCGGCGCCGTTCTGGTTCGAGAGCTGCTCGGCGTGGAGCTTCACGGCGAGGCCGTTTTCGCGGGCGGCGGAGAAGACGTAGTCCACCTCCTCCGCCGTGAAGCCGATGTTTTCGCAGAAGGCGTCGACCGCATCGGCGGCGCCGGCTGTGGCGATCGTGGGGATCATCACGTCGGCGACGAGTTGAACGTAGGCGGCGCGGTCTTCCTTGAATTCTGGCGGGAGCGCGTGGAGGCCGAGGAAGGTGCGCTTCACGCGCACGTTAGCGCGAGGGCCGAGTTCGCCGGCGGCTTCGAGTTGTTTAAGTTCCGTTTCGAGGTCGAGCCCGTAGCCGGATTTGATTTCGACGGTGGTGACGCCTTCGCGCGTTAAGCCAGAGAGACGCTTGGCGGCGCTTTCGACCAACTCTTCTTTGCTGGCTTCGCGCGTGGCGGCGACGGTGGAGACGATGCCGCCGCCGGCGCGGGCGATTTCTTCGTAGCTCGCGCCTTTGAGGCGAAGTTCGAATTCACGCGCGCGGTCGCCGCCGAAAACTAGGTGCGTGTGGCAATCCACAAGGCCCGGCGTGATCCAGGCGCCGTTGCAG
>JAEWNX010000299.1 GCA_023461135.1 Pseudomonadota bacterium | reverse complement strand
TAGCTAGTCCCTGGTCACCACTTGATGCTTTTGCGCAGCCTGTACCGCAGCCAGATCGCGATGGCGTTCATCAGCAGCGTGATGGCGAGCAGCACCAAGCCCGCGGCGGCGGCGAGTTCCAGGAATTCCGCTTGCGGGCGCGATGTCCAATTGAACATCTGAATCGGCATCACGGTGAATTCCTGGCCGAGCCAGTTGCTGGGCGACCAACTGGCGATCGCATCGCCTAACGTCGCCGTCGACTGGACGGTCGATCCGTGGGGCAGATCATAGGTCTGCCCTGCCTCTACCGGCATTTCCGTGAAGTCCGGCAGCACCACGACGCCGTCGTGCTCGATGCGAATGCTCTCTGTCGCGGCAGGATCAACCGCCGCGCCATATTCATCCAGCACGCCGATCGTCTCGAACGTCGCGTCGCCTGGGCGCGTAATCGGCAGGAATGCGACGAACGTCAGGCCGCCGATCATGATCAGCGGCGCCGTTTCACCCAGCGCCCGCGAGACGCCGATGATGACGCCCGTCACCACACCGGGCAGCGCGTAGGGCAACACATGATGCTGCGTCGTCTGCCACTTGGTCGCGCCGACCGCGAGCGCGGCATGGCGGATTTCCTGCGGCACGCCCCGCACCGCTTCGCGTGTCGCGACGATAATCACAGGCAGGATCAACAGCGCGAGCGTGATTCCGGCGGTGAGGATCGATTGGCCGAATGCATCCGCGGCCGCGTTGCGGAAGCCCTCAGGCAGAAAATCGGGATAGCGAGCGGGATTGCCAAGCACTTGCACGAAAATGCCGAGCGCCATCAGGCCGAACAGAATCGAAGGCACGCCAGCCAGATTGTTCACCGCAATCTCGATCGCGCTCGTCACGGGATTCTTCGGCGCGTACTCTTCGAGATAAACGCCCGCCAGCATGCCGATGGGGATGGAGATGAGCGCGGTCGTCACGATCACCAGGATCGAGCCCACCCACGCCGACAAAATGCCTGCTTCCGCCGGATTGGAAGACGGAAAGCTCAGAAAAAAGCGCGGCGAGAGCACGCTTTCGCCCCAGGCGCCGAACGGCCAGACGTGCGCGTCGTGCATGAGCTCGAAAACCAGCGCGATCAGCGTGCCCAGCCCGATCACGGTCGCCAGCACGCCCCAGATGATGAAGCTGCGGTCCTTGAAGCGGCGAACGCCGAGTCCCTGAGGATGGGCGGTGATGTCGCGCACGCGTTCGACGTCGACGGCCGTCATCAATAGGCCTCCCGGAAGCGGCGCTGCAGCCAGAACGCGAAGAAGTTGAACAGAAGCGTCAGAACCAGCAGGGCAAGGCCCGCGGCAAAGATGGAATTGTACTCAAGCGTGCCGAACGGCAGGTCGCCGAGAGCGACTTGCGCCATGAACGCGGTGACCGTCGCGCCCTGTTGCGTCGGGCTCGTCACCATTTGCGGCATCTGCCCGCCCGCGACCACGACGATCATGGTTTCGCCGATGGCGCGCGACATGCCGAGGATCACCGCGCCGATGACGCCAGAGACGGCCGCAGGCACGACGACACGGAACGCGGTTTCAAGGCGAGTCGCGCCCATGGCGAACGACCCCTCGCGCATCGATCGAGGCACCGCACGCATCGCGTCCTCGGACAGCGAGGCGATGTACGGAATGATCATCAGGCCCATCACCAAGCCCGCACTGAGCAAGTTGAACGAGGGCAGCTCGACGCCGAACGGCCGCAGCCATTGCTGCAGCAGAGGCGTCACGAACAGCAGCGCAAAATACCCGTAGACGACCGTCGGCACCGCCGCGAGCAGCTCAAGCGTCGGCTTGAGCGTTTCGCGCGTACGATGGCCGGCGAATTCGCTGAGATAGATCGCAACCAAGAGACCAAGCGGCACAGCGACAGCGAGCGCCACCAGCGTCGCCATGAACGTGCCGCTCAAGAGCGGCGCGATGCCGTAGTGCGGATTGTCGAACAGCGGCGTCCAGGTCGTCGACGTCAGGAACTCGGCGATCGAGACGTGGCTGAAGAACTTCGTGGATTCCGAGAGGACGACGTAGACGATGCCCACAACGATCGCGATCGCGAGCGCCGCGGCCGCAAACAGCAGGCCCTCCATGAGGCGCTCGCCCCAGCGCAACTTGGTCTTGGTGAAGTCCCGTTCCACCGCTGGCCCCTGTAAGCCCTCGCCCTGGCCGACTCACTCCGGCCTCGCCACGCCGGGGCTTAATTCAGTTTTGTGACAGTTTCACATCTCCCGCTGCGCGCATCCGCATCGCTTCCATGCGGGAACGGCCGGGTCGGCCTTTCCGCCGTTTCCAGGCCGCTTTTTGTGCGCCGCGTACGGTGGGAAGCCGGCGGGAAGCGCGTCGGGACGCGCGCCTCCCGCCTGGGCTGTTACCGCTGCACCTCTTCCAGCACCAGGCGCCGGCCGAGCACCTCTTCAATACTGGCGCCGATGATCGGCCGGCCGGCGAAGGCGGTGCCCTGCTGGCGGCGTTGCGCGCGCTGCAGGTAGGTCTGGTAAGCGGCGGCAGGCAGCGGGATGTAACCCACCCGCGCGGAGATCTGCGCCGCGTTGTTCACGTAGTACTGCACGAATTGCTGCACCTGGGGACGACGCAGCGCCGCCGCGTTCACGTAGATGAAGATCGGACGCGACAGCGGCGCGTAGGAGCCGTTCTCCACCGTCTGACGGCTCGGCAGGACAGCCGGCCCGGCGCCGTTCGAGATCGACAGCGCTTTCAGGCGATTGCGGTTCTCTTCGTAATAAGCGAGCCCGAAATAGGCCATGCCGCCGGGGTTTGAGGCGACGCCCTGCACGAGGACGTTGTCGTCTTCCGACGGCGTGTAGTCGGTGCGCGACGACCGCGCCGTGCCCACGACCGCCTCCGTAAAGT
>JAEWNX010000298.1 GCA_023461135.1 Pseudomonadota bacterium | reverse complement strand
GGCCGATGCAGCTTGCCATCGCGCCAGGCATCGCCGAGCGCATCGGGCGTGACGGCGACGGGCGAGAAGGCGGATGACGGTTTGGACTGGAAGAAGCCGAAGCCCTTTTCGAGCTCCGCCGGAATGAGATTGCGCAGGCTCACGTCGTTGACGAGCATGACGAGACGGATGCGCTGCAACGCCTCCGTCGCGCTGATGCCGGCTTCGACGTCGTCGACGATCACCGCGACTTCGGCTTCGAAGTCGCAGCCCCAGGCTTCGTCTTTCAGCGGGATCGCATCGCGTGGGCCTAGGAAGACGTCGCTGCCGCCTTGGTACATCAAAGGATCGGTCCAGAAGCTCTCCGGCATTTTGGCGCCGCGCGCTTGGCGCACCAGTGCGACGTGATTCACGTACGCCGAGCCGTCGGCCCATTGATATGCGCGCGGCAGCGGCGACGCGGCTTCGCGTTCGTGGAAACGCTCGCGCAGAACGGCGCCGGCGTTCACGCCATCGCTGAGCGAACGCAAGCGCGGTTCGGCATGCGTCCAGTCATCGAGCGCGGCCTGCAGCGTCGGCACGCTGGGCTCGTTGGCGCACCAAGCGAGATCGTCGGAGACAACGACGAGTTTGCCGTCGCGGCCGTGGCGGAGTGAGGCGAGCTTCATTTCTTCGGCGCGTCCTTTTGGTTTTCGGGGGCGGCCTTGATGAAGGCGGGGTGCTTACGCGCCTCCTCGTCCCAGGCGACGAGGCGCGGGAACGGCGCGAGGTCAGTCTTGAAGCGGCGGGCGTTGGCCATTTGCGGGACGAGCATCACGTCCGCGAGGCCCGGTTCGTCGCCGAACACGTATTTGGTGTCGGGCCGTTGCTCGGCTTGGTGCTCGAGCGCGTTGAAGCCGAGCTTGATCCAGTGGCGATACCATTCGCCGACGTGATCGTCGTCGGCGCTGAACTCGAGTTTGATGCGCGTGATGACGCTGGTGTTGTTGAGCGGGTGGATGTCGCAGCCGATGGTGAGCGCGAAGGCGCGCACTTGCGCGCCGAGGAAGGGATCGGCGGGAACGAGGCGCGGCTCAGGATGGGTCTGGTCGAGCCAGACCAGGATCGCCAACGACTGGGTGATGAGCCCCTGCTCCGTCTCCAAAGCCGGCACGCGCATTTGCGGGTTCCTGGAGCGATACGGCTCGCGCATCTGCTCATCGACGCCGGGCATGATGTTGATAGGCACGCTCTCGTACGGGACGCCCTTGAGATTCAAGCCGATGCGGACGCGATAGGCGGCGGAGGAGCGCCAGTAGTCAAAGAGCTTGAGCATCAGTTGAGTTTCCACACCCGGTAAGACCACGCGAGCGCATACGGCAAGTAGCAGGCGTAAGCCAAAAACATCGCCGCTGCCAGTGTATCGACTTGCATCAGCAGTGCGATCAGCGTGGCGACCAGGGCAAGGTAGGGAAAGTAGTAGTAGAATGAAGCGCGGAAGTCGCGCCGCTTGAAGAAGATCCAGTTGAACGCCGCGTTCGCCGCCAGCACGGCGATGAGCGCGGCGAAAGCCGCCGCTGCGAACGGTCGCTCCAGCCCGCCCGCCAACAGGCGGAAAAGCGCCGCGAAGCTCGCCGCATAATAGATCAAACCGATGACGATCCAGGCCGGCAGCGGCAGCGCCCAGGACGGCTGTTTGATGGACCTAAGAGCCTTCGATGCGTCGCCGGACAAAAGCCCCTCGGCCACAATGGCGGCCAGGCAGATGAAGGCGGCGATGAGCCAGTTCACTCGCCGATCCGCGTCTTCGCGTGCGCGGCGCGCGCTTTTTCGTGGAGCCAGGCGGCGTGTTGCGGCGCTTTTTTGGTGCGACTCCACTCTTCCAGCATGGCCGGGGCGACGCGCTTCAGTTCAGCGAGCTCTTCGGCGGTGCCGGTGTCCGCCGCGAGTTCGACGCGGTGGCCGTTGGGATCGAAGAAGTAGATCGACTTGAAGATACCGTGATCCGTGGGGCCGATCACTTCCAGGCCCTTGGCTTCGGCCTTTGCCTTGGCTTCGAGCAGCTTCTCGACGCTGTCGACCTTGAAGGCGATGTGCTGGACCCATTTCGGCGTGTTCTCGTCGCGGCCCATGTCTTTCTGCTGCGGCAGCTCGAAGAAGGCGAGCACGTTGCCGTTTCCGGCGTCGAGGAAGACGTGCATGTAGGGATCGTATTCGCCGGTGGATGGTACGTGATCCTCGGCGAAGGCGGGCGTGTATTCCATGGCGAGCACGTCGCGGTAGAACTCGACGGTCTGCTTGGCGTCCTTGCAGCGATACGCGACGTGATGGATGCCGTTGGTGATGGGCATGACCTAGACTCCACTAAACGGATCGGCCGGCGCTTCCCAGAAACGGAAATATTGCAGGCCGTAAGCGATGGGTTTCACATTGATCCAAAAGACCTCGCAGAGCGCGAGCGCGGCGTTCCAGAGCGGCGCCAGCAGCTGCGGGCTCATCACCATCACGACGAGGAACGCGATGAGGATCGGCCCGCTGAACCGGGCAATCGCGCCACGCGCTTCGATCGGCAGCACAGCGTTGAGGATGCCGAACCCGTCGAGACCCGGGATCGGCAGCAGATTGAGGATGAGCGCCGTCGCCTGTAGGAAGCCGAGCAACGCGAGCGCCGATGTCAGAGGATCAGGAGCGAGATCGCCGTAGGTCCCCATCGCGCGCAGCGTGAGACCAATGGCGACGAGGCACAGCAGGTTCATCGCCGGCCCCGCTGCGCTCATGGCGGCGCGCCAGAACCAATTGCGCAAGCGATCGGTCTGGATGTAGACGGCGCCGCCTGGAAAACCGATGCCGCCCATGGCCAGGAAAAGCAAAGGCAGCCCGATCGACATGACCGGATTGGCGTAGCGGAGCGGATTGAGCGTGAGGTAGCCGCGCGCCACGACGCTGTGATCGCCGCCGAGATGCGCAACGAACGCGTGTCCCCATTCGTGCAGGCACAGGCTTATGATCCAGCCAATGAACACGAATGCGAAGACGGCGAGGCGGTTGAGATCGCCGGCCGCCACGGCCGATGCGGAAATCGCGAAAGCGGCGATCAGGAGCCAGAAGACAGCGCTGACCCCCTGCTCGGGCCGTTCCGCCTGAAGCTCGACGCTCACGGCGCCTCGTCCGCGAAGATCTGGACGATGGGCTGCCCGCCGGCGGATTGGAAGGGGCGGTACATGCCGGCCGTGTTCATCGCCCAGGCGTAGCCGCCGCGGCCGTCGAGCACGATGACGCCGCCATCGCCGGCGGCGCCGTCATTGCCGAGCGTTGCGCCGACTTCGGCGATGACAGCGTCGGCCGCTTCCTGCGCGCTTTCGCCGTTGAATTCCATGCGGGCGCAGATATCGCGGGCGACGCCGACGCGGATGAAGAATTCGCCGGCGCCGGTGGCGGAGACGCCGCAGACGCCGTTCTGCGCGTAGGTGCCCGCGCCGATGATGGGCGCGTCGCCGACGCGGCCCCAGCGTTTGCCGGTGGTGCCGCCGGTGGACGTGCCGGCGGCGATGTTGCCGCCGGCGTCGAGCGCAACGACGCCGACCGTGCCGAACTGGTGATCGTCGGGCGTTAGCTCTAACGCGGCGCGCGGCGCGGGCGGCGCGCCCGCGGGGCGTTGCGGAATGGGCAGATTGTTGGCGCGGAGATTGGCCTCGAGTTGCTGCCAGCGGCGTTCGGTGAAGAAGT
>JAEWNX010000297.1 GCA_023461135.1 Pseudomonadota bacterium | reverse complement strand
CGTCCACACCCGTGACGCCGATGACGCCCTCGTACGCCGATGGATAAAGCGGACGCGCGGCCGGTCCGTCATTGCCGACGGCCGCGACGATCACGATTCCGCGCCGCACCACGCGCGCTACGATGGCCTCCACGATGCGGTTGTGCGGGCCGACCAGACTGACATTGATCACCGGCACGCCCTCGCCGGCGAGCCAAGACAACGCGCGCGCGAGCGCCGCTGAGGACCCGCCGGTTGGCGCGCCGCCGTAAATGTCGGCGACGAGGATGCGTGCTCCGGGCGCGGCGCGCGACAGCAAAGACGCGACAGCCGCGCCGTGCGTGCTGGCCACGGGCGCGGCGCTGGAGAATGCGCGCTGTGAAATCACGGCGCTGTTGTTCGCGACGCCGCCATCTATCAAGCCGATGCGCGGACCTCCCGCCGCGCTCTGCTGCGCCGTCATGGACGCCGCTACTATTCCGGATTCCAAGTGCAAGTGATCGAAGTCGTAGACGCCTTGCGGATCCGCTTCGCGCAGGCGGGCCAAAGCGCGGCGCGTCGAGAGCCCGCGCGGCGCGCGCAGCACGACAAGCGCCCCGCCCTCGAGGGTGTCGCTTTGCACGACTTCAAAACCTTCGGCGCGGATGCGCTCGAGCGCCTCGGCGCTTGGGTCGAACGCGAGAATCTGACTGCGCACAATCGGCTGGCCCGCCGGATCGGCCTCTAGTTCGCGGCGGTTCTCGCGCAACAACTCACGCACGCGATCGGCGCGTTGCTCGGTCAGGTCGGTGACATTGCCCAGGGTGCGGTCCGCCAGATCGCCGGTGCGTTCGGTGACGTTGCCGACAGTATTTCCGAGCGGGCCGCCGACACTGGGGACATTCGGCACGCCGAGGCCGCCTAATTGGGCGTACGCGGCCGGCGCGGTCAGGACCAGGGCCAGGATCAGAAAGGCGAGCCTCGTCATGTTCCCTACAACGTTTGACCCCACCGATTGCATCCCTGCATATCAGCAGCCGAGTCGGGACGAAACCGGCAGGCTGGGCCGTTTGGGCAATAGTGGATGGTGCGCGAAAGCGAGCAACTCCGCTCCGAGATCGCAGCGATGCTGCCGCGTCTCCGGCGCTTCGCCCGGGCTTTGACGGGCCAGCAGGCGGACGCCGACGACATCGTGCAGATCGCGGTCGAACGGGCGCTGACGCGTCTGGACCAGTTCCAGCCGGGAACCCGGCTCGATGCCTGGCTCCTGACCATCGTGCGCAACGCCTGGCTGGATGAGGCGCGTGCGCGCCAACGCCGAGCCAAGGTGTTCGCGGACGCAGAGCTCGGCGAGCGGGTCGGAGACGGCGGCGGCGAAGCGGCGGCGCACGCGAAATTGGAGGCGAACGAAGTGCGCAAAGCGATGCAGTCCCTGCCCGAAGAGCAACGCGAAGCGGTGGCGCTCGTGTGCGTGGAGGGCCTTGCCTATCGCGAAGCCGCCGAGGCGCTTGGCGTGCCGATCGGCACGCTGACGAGCCGCCTGGCGCGCGGACGCGACGCGCTGCAACGCATGTTGGGAGCTCGGCAATGACGATCGACGACGCAATGCTCATGGCGTACGCGGATGGCGAGTTGGGACCGGCGGAGCGCGCGGAGATCGAACGCGCCGTGGCCGGCGACGCCGCGTTGCGCCAACGGCTGGAAGAACATCAACGCATGCGCGCGCAGCTCTCAGGCGCTTACGCCGATGTCTTGGATGAACCCGTGCCGGAGCGCCTTCAAGCCGCCGCGCGCGGCTCCGCGCCGCGGGCTGAAATCGTAGACCTGGGCGCGCGGCGAGAAGCGAGGGCCAAGTGGTCGGTGCGTGAATGGGGCGCGATCGCCGCAAGCCTGGTTGGCGGTTTGGTGATCGGATTGGGCGCCATGAACACGCAATCGCCGCTCATTGCAGTGACAGCGGACGGCATGAGTGCGCGCGGTGCGCTGGAGCGAGCGCTCGATACGCAGCTCGCGTCGGATGAAGCAGGCGCAGTGCGGATCGGTCTCACATTCCGCGCCGAGGACGGCGCATATTGCAGGACCTTCGAACTCGTGGAGCGCGGTACGACGGGCGTCGCATGCCGCGATGCACGCACCTGGAATGTTGCGATGACGGCGGCGCAGGGCGCACAAGGCGACATCCGCATGGCGGGCGCGTCGGAGGCCGTTCTCAACGTCGTCGCCACCATGATCGACGGCGAACCGCTCGACGCCGCAGCGGAGACGGCGGCGCGTGACGCTGACTGGCGAGAAGACGCGCCCTAAGCGCCGGTGAGATCGGCAGCCAGACGGCGCGACAGTGCGACGATGGTAAGCGTCGGATTGGCCTGACTGCCGCTTGGGAACACACTACCGGAGACAACCCAGAGATTCTCCTGCCCATGGGCGCGGCATGCCGCATCGACGACGCCCTGCGCCGGATCGGGATGCATCACCGCGCCGCCAAGCTGGTGGTAGCCGTCTCGGGCAAACGCTTTGATCGTTCGCAAGCACGCCGCCCGGTCGCTGTGCAGGCGCAACCGCCCGGCGCCGGCGCGCTGCAAGTCTGCATCGAGCAGGTCGTGCGCGCGCAGCACCGCTTCGATGTCGTGATCGCTGAAACGGAAATCGATCTTCAGCGCCGGCAGGCCAACCGAATCCATTCGTGTTGCGGACAAGGAAATCCGATTCTCAGGATCGGACCGTTGCTCTGCGTGATAATCGAGCCGCCATGTTCCCTTCCCGCTTGGCACAGTGAGCGCGGGGCGCGGCAATTGTCCGGTGAGCCGCGTCATCGCGAGCAGATAGCCCGCGCGTGCTACGCCGACTGCGGCTGACGCGGGTGCGGCGGCGATATTGTCGAAGTGCGGCTTGAGCGGCGCGTGTTCGCCTCCGCGACCCGCCATGGCGCGCAGCGTGCGCGCCGCGACATACTTCGCCGAGGCGACTGCCGAGCCGTGCGCAGCGTTTTCGTTCGAGGCGTTCTCAAGCCAGAAAGCGATGTTGACGATGCCTTCGCGCGCGATCGCCTCGTCGCGCGCGCGCATGC
>JAEWNX010000296.1 GCA_023461135.1 Pseudomonadota bacterium | reverse complement strand
GGCCAAGAAGGCGCAACAGAGCGCGGCGTGAGGCGGTTTGCCAGCACGGAAGGCTATGACGCGCAGGCCACGAAGCTTATTGCGCGGTATGAAAGCATCGCGCCGGAAGAGGTGCATCAAGAAGTTCTGCACCTCATTCCGGAAGGTCCCTGCCACACGCTCGACATTGGCGCGGGCAGTGGGCGCGACGCGGCATGGCTCGCGGCAAGGGGCCACACGGTCGTAGCGGTGGAGCCGACAGCGCAGATGCGCGAGGCGGGGATGCTGTTGCATCCGAGCGCGCGCATCGAATGGATCGACGACGGGCTGCCCGCGCTGACGGCGCTGGAGGGCCGCGATCCGTTCGATCTCATCATGCTGACGGCGGTCTGGCAGCATTTCGATGCGGACGAGCGGGCGCGCGCCATGCCGCGACTGGCGGCGCTCGCGAACCACAATGCGGTGGTCACGTTGCTGCTGCGGCACGGACCTGTCCCGGAAGGGCGGCGCATGTTTCAGGTCACGGCGGAGGAGACAGCGGCGCTCGCGCGCGCGGCGGGGTTCCGGTGCTCGTCAACACGCCGCGGCGCGCCATTCGCAACGACACGCCGGATGTCACGTGGACATCGCTCGCATTTCGCCGTGTAAGCGGCGCGCGCTAGTCATCGCGCGCTGCATAAGGTCACGCCCGGACGACGCGTCCGTCAAGTGCGGACTTGGGCGCTGTCTGCGGTCGAACAGCGCATGTAAAGTGGTATATCGCATACCATATGAGATTCAGGCGCGCCGTCATAGGGCGGCGCATCGCTCTAAGGGAGCATCTCAATGGAAGACCTGAAATCCTTCTCGGCCGGCCGCGACGTGCCGGAGAACCTCGCTCGGGCCCGTCGCGCCGCCAATATTGGCGATATCTCTCACACCGTGCTTCACGCGCAGGAAGCCGTTTGCCTATCGGTGGAAATGCTGATGCGCGAGATCGCGGCGCTGCGGCGGGAATTGCGCGCGACGCCGCCGCGTGAACGGTCCGGCGGCGCCCTGATCGATTGACGCAGCGACTGGTTCTCGCGCATGGGCCGGTTTGATATAGCTCTTGCATACAACCCGGAGTCCTGTGCGTGCGCCTCACCCTGCATACCGACTATGCGCTCCGTTTGCTGATGCTGTTGGCGCTGGAGCCGGAAGACACCCACACCGTGGAGGAGGTCGCCCGGCGCTACGGCATCTCGCACAACCACATGAATAAAGTGGTTCAGACGCTGGCTCAGGAGGGCTTCGTCGAAAGCATGCGCGGAAGGGGCGGCGGCGTGCGGCTCGCGCGCGCTCCGGGGAAGATCAATATCGGCGCCGTTGTGCGCGCTACCGAAGACAATTTCGATATCGTCGAGTGTTTCAACGCGAAACGAAACACCTGCATCGCGACGCCGGCGTGCGGGATGCGCGGGCCGCTGCAAGAAGCGCTGGCCGCGTTTCTGGGCGTGCTCGACCGCTATACGCTCGCCGACCTCATGGGCAGCGCTGCGGCGATGAAACGCATGCGCAGATTGCTCGGCGCTTAGAAGCGGTGCTTGACGATCTATAATAGGTATTCAGAATACCTATTATGAAGCCGCGAACATTCTCTCCCGAGAGAGATTACGTTGCACTGGCTGTCGAAGCCGGCGTCGACGAGACGATGATTGCTCGCCTGGTTCATCGATTCTACGCCGACGTGCGTGCAGACGCCGTGCTCGGTCCGATTTTTGAGGCGCGCGTCCACGATTGGGACGCCCATCTCGGTCAGATGTGCGCGTTTTGGTCTTCGATCATGCTGCGCAGCGGCCGCTATCATGGCCAACCCATGCCAAAGCACGCGCCCTTGCCGGTCGCCGGCGCGCACTTCGATCACTGGCTCGCCTTGTTTGAGATCAGCGCGCGCGAAGTCTGCGCAAAAGCTGCGGGCTTGTTCGTCGAGCGCGCGCGACGCATCGCTCAAAGCCTCGAATTCGGCGTCGCAACGTCGCGCGGATTGTTGCTCGGCCCGGGCGAAAGACTTCCCGCACCTGAACCACAAGGAGATTAGCCATGACCGCTTCGCTTGCCTCGGAATCGCTTGGCGACATTGCGGTCCGCCTCCCCGGCGCCTCGGCGGTGTTCCGCAAGCATGGCTTGGATTTTTGCTGCGGCGGCAGGGCGGTGCTCGCAGATGCAGTGCGCGAACATGGCGTCGACCTGGATGCGGTGACGGCTGAATTGCAGGCCCTTGATTCAGGGGCCAAGTCGGACCACCCGCACGAGGCGGCGGCGCTGATCGATCATATCCTCGAACGCTATCACGCCGTGCATCGCCGCGAGTTGCCTGAGCTCATCCGCTTGGCCGAGAAGGTCGAGCGCGTTCATGCCAGCCATCCGCAAGTTCCTGCCGGACTTGCGTCGCTGCTGTGGCGCATGAGTGAAGATCTCGAAACGCACATGAAAAAGGAAGAGGCGGTGCTGTTTCCGATGATGCGGCAGCCGCGTCGTCCCATAATCGCGCACCCGATCGCCCGCATGCGCATCGAACACGACGATCACGGCGCTCATTTGCGCGCGCTCGAAGCGATTACGCGCGGGCACGAGGCGCCGGCGGAGGCCTGTGGAAGCTGGCGTGCGCTTTATGCCGGGACACGCAAGCTCACCGATGACCTGATGCAGCACATCCACCTCGAGAACAACGTGCTGTTCCCACAATTCGCCACCGACCTGCCCACGACGCCGATCTGCCCCGGCATGCTTGCGGAAGGATAAGCGCCGACGGCGTGGCTCACCGCACGCCGAAAAGGAGAATGTCATGCTAGAGCAAGAAGCGGGGAGCGCTCAGCCTGAGAGCGCAGCGGAGATCGCGCCGCCGACGGCGCCAGGCAAACCGTCGCCCGCCCCCAGTCCTGAAGCGTCACGCCCGTTCAGCGAGTTCTCCGGCGGCGTTCGGCGTGCGCTCTTGATCAGTTGGGGCCTGTTCGCCTTGGTGGTCGTCGTGGCGTTCAGCGGCAAGCTCGAGGTCATGTTCAATCTCGGCGTGGTTGTGACCTTCGGGGCCGTTTTCTTCGGCGTTCCTCTCGTGTTGTTGCGGATCAAACGCGGCGCCGCCCGTAAGGCCGAATCTTATGTCGACACGCTGAACGGGCGGATGTCGCAAGGCGAAGCCATGTTGCAGGTTATCATGGTGCCCCTGATCCTCAGCGTGGGCATGGCTGTCATCGGCTATTTCGCCACGCATCAATAGCGTTCAGCCCGGAAAAATCGCCATTTGCGTTTGGATCACCAGCGCGACGGGTTTGCCGGCGGCGGTAATCTGGGTCTGCCACACGCTGGTGCGTCTGCCGCGGTGAACGGGCGTCGTCTCGCCGCGGATCGTGGCGCCCGCTTTCGCGGCGCCGAGGAAGTTGGTTTTGCTCTCGATCGTCGTTGTGGCCACGGCGCCTTCGGGCAGCGACAGGAACGCGCCGATCGCGCCCAAAGAATCCGCGAACGCCATCGCGGCGCCGCCGTGCAGGATGCCGCCGGCGGTGCAGAGATCGTCGCGCACATTGAGTTCGCCGACGACCTTGTCCGCCGACGCTTCGATCACATCCACGCCCATCAGCTTCGCAAACGGCATGGTGTCGGCGAGATTGCTCATGTGGGCTCCCTTCGCTTCAGCGTGAGCCGGCGTTCCTCGTACGTGACGTAGAGACACGCGGCGATGATGAGGGCGGCGCCGAGGAAAATCTGAATGCGCGGCGTCTCGTGGAAGACGATGAAGCCGAGCACGGTGGCCCAGATCAGCTCGATGTAGTGAATTGGCGCGAGAATCTGGGCCTCCGCTTTCGCGTAGGCCCGCGCCATCAGATACATGAAGACGGCGGCGAGGGCGCCCATCAGCAGAAACAGCGGCCAATCGCTCCAGTTCGGCGGCGGCGCGAGCGCAATGGCCGGCCCGGCGACGATGAACGCCGGGATGAGGCTCGTCATCAGTCCGACGATCGGCGCGCCGTCGGTCTGCGCGCGCTGCCGCAACAGAACCATGGCGATGGAGAAAAGGCCCGCCGAAACCAGAACCGCGGTCACGCCCAGCGCATGCTGCGGTGATTGCTCAACCGGCGGCGCGCCCTGCGTGGCGACAACGACGCCGGCGAAACCGACGACGGCGGCGATCAAGCTTTGGGCCTTTACGCGCTCGCTCAGGCCGATCCACGCCGCGAACGGTACGATCAGCGGATAGATGAAGGAGAGCGTCACCGCTTCGGCGAGCGGCAGCACGGTCAGCGCCCAGAAGAACGTCGTCGCGCAGCCGGCGATGACGAAGCCGCGCAGCGCATGCGCGCGCCACATTTCCGGGGTGACGACCGGTTTGCCCACTTGCCACCAGATCGCCAGGGAGAATATCGCGCCGAAGACATAGCGGCCCAGCGTGACGATCAGCACGTGGTTGGTGTGCGCCAGATACTTGATGGTGGCGTCCATCGCCGAGCCGGCGGTGATCGCCAGCACCAGAAGCAATGCCGGCGGCAACACGCCCAGGCGCGCCATGAAGAAAACTCCCCTCGGGCTTTTGGCCCGAGGGGAGTTCAACCGCAATTGCGATTCGTTGCGTTACGGCGTGGTGGGCGGCGCGGTCGAGTCGCCCGGGACCGGGTCAGCGCCATCCTTGGCTTCGTCTGCGGCTTCGCCGGCTTCTTCCATCGGGCCTTGACCCAGATCGGTTTGGCCAGTCGTGGCTTGTTCGGCCGCGGTGTCGGCGGCTTCGCCGGATTCTTCGTTCGTGCCTTGCGTGCAAGCACCCAGGC
>JAEWNX010000295.1 GCA_023461135.1 Pseudomonadota bacterium | reverse complement strand
GACGTGACGCCAAAGCGGCGTCAGCACGGCGAGCGCGATCGCGGCCAGCGCAAGTCCCGTCGCAGGGATGAGCGCGGCCGTGCGCGGACCAAGTTCGCCAGCCGCGAAGCCGACGATGGCCGAGCCGATCGGCGCGCCGCCCATAAACCCCATCGAGTACACGGCAAGAACGCGGCCGAGATATTGCTGATCGGCCGCGCCCTGCACGATGGTGCGGCTCATCGAGATCGCCACGCCGGCTGCCAGGCCCCAGACGACGACGATGCCGACGAACCACAGAAACGGTTTGTGGAAGGCGAACGTGAACAGCGCGGCGGCGCTGACGATGTGCGATGCGATCAGCGCGCGGCCCGGGCGTGAAAGCGGTTTCAGTCTGCTGAGCACGACGGCCGAGACGAACGAAGCGCCCCAGAACGTCGCGAACACCGCGCCAAGGCGGGCGGCTTGCGATTGCGCGTCCCCGCCGTACGCGTCGCGGATGATGACGGGGAACAGCACCTGGAACGAGCCGATCACGAAAACGCCGACGTAGGCGGCCGAAATCAGCATCGGCGACATGATCGGATTACGGAAGGAATAGGCGAGGCCGTCGCGCATGTCGCGCAACGCGCCCATGACAGTGTGCTCATGTCCGGTCGGCTTGGGCGCCTGGAGGAAGATGGCGACAACGGCGCCGATTCCGAGCACGAGCGCTTGCAGCGCGAGGAAGGGCGCGGGCGAGGCGCCGGCAAACCGCGCCACGAGGATGCCGGCGATCTGCGCGCCGATCTGCACCGCCGTGGTTGTGGCCGCGGCGGTCGGGATCGGCGTGTGGCGTCCGCGCTCGCTTTCGCGCATGACGACGCCGTTCAGCGCTGCATCGCGCACCGGCATCATGAAGGCCGCGCACGCGCCGACCACAATGGCGTAGGCTACAAGGATTGTGTAGGTCAGCGCGCCGGCGGCGATCACAACGCTCAGCACGAGCGAAGCGACTGCGAAGCAAATCTGCAGCGTGGCCAGCGTGGGGCCCGCCTTGGCGCGTTCCGCGAGCAGGCCGCCGAACAGCAACAGGCAGAACATGGGCGCCGAGAGCGCCGATTGTGCAAGGCCCACGCCGGCCGCCGTGGCTTCGAGCGAAAACGCCACGAGCGAGGGAAACAGCACGAACTGCATCCCGAAGGCGAAGAAGTAGAGGGCGACCAGCGTGTAGTAGAGCGGCAGCTCCGGGAGATCCCGGCGCTTGGCAGGCGTTTCGGCGCGGCGCTCCTCGTCCATCCGCTCCGATTAGGCGGGGCGAGCGCGCTGCGTCCAGCAAATCAATAGCGTTGACGGGAGCTTAACGCGGTGCGTGCTGACCTTGGGTCGGAATGCTGCCGTCGAATCAGCCCCGTCTGGATTATGGCGACGCGCCCGCGCCGCTGGAGCTCAGCCAAGCTCATCAGCCGCGCGCGCGCACGGCGTTGATCGAACGGCTGTGCGATATTGTTTCGTGGCCGGAGAGCCGCATTCCCGCGCACGAGCGCCAGTTGGCCGCCGATGTGCTGGTGGGCTTGTTGCGCACAAGCAACATCGAGCTTCGCCGCCGTTGCGCGGCCGGGCTGGTGCGCGTCAACGACGCGCCAAAGACCTTGCTCCGCTATCTGGCGCGTGACGAGATCAGCGTGGCCGAGCCGCTGCTGGAGCATGGCCTGGGCTTCGACGATTCCGACTTGATCACGACGATCCGCGCGGGCGTCGCCTCGCACTGGGTGGCCATCGCCCGGCGGCGACACCTTACCGAACCGGTCTCCGACGCGCTGCTGCAAACCGGAGATGTGGCGGTTGTCGAAGCGGTGTTGCGCAATCAAAACGCAAAGCTCTCGACGCAGGGTGTCGATCTCGCTGTCGCCCGCTCGCGCCAGGCGCCTGTCCTGGCGCAGTTCATCGTCGGGCGCACCGAGTTGCGGTCGGCGCAAGCGCTGGTCTTGTTCTGGTGGGCCAATTTCCAGGCGCGCCAACACATTTTACGTCGTTTCGCTGTCGACCGAAACGTGCTGCTCCAGGAACTCGGCGATGTGTTCGCACTTGCGGCGGCCGAAGGCTGGTCGGATCCGGACACGCGCAAAACGCTGCAGGTGATCGAGCGCCGGCAGCGTAACCGCGCGGCGGCCGCACGCAGCCCGTTTGGATCGCTTGAAGGCGCGCTTGCGACGGCGGCGGATCAAGGCCTCGATCGCCTGCTGGTCAGCGAGATCGCGCACCTTTCGGGCGTGAAGCCAACCACGGCGAAACAGGTGTTCGCAGATCCGGGCGGCGAAGCGATCGGCGTGTTCTGCAAGGCGGTTGGATTGAAGCGCCCGTCGCTCTTGGCGCTGTGGAAAGCGCTGGGACGTCCGCCCGGCGATCCCGACAGGATCGACAATTCGCTCGGCCGCGCCGTTTATGTGTTCGACACGCTGGCGACCGCAAAGGCGCAATCTGTGTTGCGGTACTGGAACTGGTCGTTCACCGCAGATGCGCAGCATATCGAAACGGTCACACTCGACGATCCCGATCTTGAATTGCGCTTGGCGCGGCGCAACGCCGCTCTGTTGTTCCACCGCAACGGATAGTCCGCATCGCCTGGCGAACTGGCGAATCTGATGTCGAAGGGCTAAGTCTCGTGCCTGCGCGCCGGCGGCGCGGGGAGGCGCATACATGCTTCACGCCGCAGCGATGCTCGCTGTACTTTTCGCTCTCGGCCTGCTGCTCACGCAAGGCTGGGCGTCCGCCGATCAGGCCATCCTCGTGTTTGGCGCGGCGCTGGCGAGCGTGGGCGCTGCGCTGTGCCTAGGCGGCGTGCGCAAGACCCCGTTCTCCACACCGCAATTTGTCGCGCTGATCGCAGCGAACGCGGGCGCCGTCATGCGCGGCGCCTTGTCCACAATACGCGCGGCGCTGGCGGCTGACGTCATGTTGAAGCCCGCTTTGGTGAGCGTTCACGCTGAGACAACCGGACCGTTCGCCAAGGCGGCGGCCGCGGATTTGATCAGCGCTGCGTCGGGAAGCGTCGTTGTCGAAACGGACAGCGATGGCATGCTGGTGCATGTGATGGACGAGGATGCAAGAGAAACAGCGGCTTTCACCGCGTTGCACCGGCGCGCGTCGGCGCTGCTGGGGACGCGCTCATGATTGCGCTGATCGGCGCGGCGGGCGTTGCGCTTTTGCTCGCGCTCACGCTGTTGCGCTTGCACGCGGGGCCCACGCTCTATGACCGGGCGCTCGCGGCAAGTTCGGTGATCGGCAAGGCTGCGCTCGTTTGCGCAGCCTTCGCGGCCTTTGCGGGGCGGGCGGATTTCGTCGATGCGGCCTTCGCCCTCGCGCTCGGCGGGTTCGTGCTCAACGTGGCGATCCTGAAGGTTTTCCGTTCGGGCACGTTCCAGGCGCCGATGGTCCGCGAGGAACGATGATGGAGATCGTGCTTTCCGCGATTGGCGCCGTTCTCATCGTCGCCGGGCTGACGTTGATGGCCGGCGGCACGCTGGGGCTGCTGCGCTTTCCAGATTTCTACACGCGTTTGCACGCCGTCCGCGTCGCCGACGGCGCCGGTGCGGTTGTGTTCATTCTCGGCTTGGCGGTGGTCAGCGGCGACGCCGCCGTGGCGCTGCGTTTGGTTTTGCTGGCGGCGCTTGTCGCGGCGCTCGGGCCGACGATGTCGCAATTGGCCGCGAATGCAGCGCACGCAGCGGGGCTGGCGCCGCTGGCGGGGCCCTACAAAGCGCCGCGTCCCGATCCGCGCGGCGGGCGTGCGACATGACGCCGGAACTCGTTTCTCACATGCTGTCGTGGATTGCCGTTGCGGCGATGCTGCTGGGGCTGGGCGCCGCCGTCGCCGTGCTGTCGGCGCGCTCGCTCATCAGCGCTTGCGTGGCGCTTGCGGCGTTGTGTGCGTGCGCGGCCGCTGCGATGCTCGCGCTTGGATACGCTGACGGCGCGCTGGCGCTTGCATTGCTCGGCGGCGCCGTTGTGCCCGTCCTGCTGCTGGGCGGCGTGCTGCTCACCAGCCGCGCCGTTAAGCCGCGCGCGCGGCGCCTGCCGTGGCTCAGCATCATCGCGGCAGCGCTCGCCGGCGCCGCGATGCTTTGGGCGGCGCCGACGCTCGATCTTCAGCAACCGGTGCAAGCGCCGCCCGCCGGCGTTTCCATTGCTTTGGTTGCGCTGGTGTTCGCCGCGGTTGCAGCGTGCGTCGCGCTGCTGGGGTATGGCGAACGCGGCGTGCTGGGCGCACGCGACGGCCGCGACGCATGAAAGAGGGCGCGCACACTGTGCTGGCCGCGGCGGCGCGCTTCTACACGCCGCTGATCGTGTTGTTTGCGCTGACGCTGCTAGTGGTGCGTCCCGCGGGCTCGGCGGTCGGGCTGGTGGCGAGCTTGGCCTTCTTGCTTGCGTTGATCGTACTTGCACTGGTGTTCGGCGCGGCGGCCGCACGCGCGGCGGCGCCGCCGTTCCTGATGCGGCTGATCGCGGCGATCGGGCTTGCCGCGGCGACCTTCGGCGCCGTCGCGCCTGGCGCGATGTTCGCACGTGAATTCATCGAGGCCGGGTCGTTCGCGGTAACGGCGGCGGGCGGCGCGCTGGTCATCACGGTTCTGTTCGGACGCGCGCCGACGATGCGCGATCCGGCGCCGTGACGGCGCCCGCGCTCATGGTTGGGCTGGCTCTGGCGATTGCGCTGGTTGCGGGCGGCGCTGCCGCCGCCTGCGCATCGGGCAACGCCTTGAAGAAGCTGGCGGCGGTGTTGACGGCGCTGGTCGGGGCGGGACTTGCGCTCGCGCTGCTCGGCGCGCCGAGCGCTGCGCTTCTGGCGGGCGTTGTCATCGCCTTTGGCTATTGCGTTGTCGGCGCCGCCGTGGCCGTGCGGCTGCACGAGGCCTATGGCAGCATTGAAACGAGCGATCTCGACGCCGCGGACGAGCAGGACGAGCCGCGAGGGCTCGAAACGTGATCGATCTCTTTTCAGCGCAACCCTGGCAGGCGGCGGTCGCGGCTTTGGTCGTGGGCGCAGCGGCCGCGAGCGTCATCCCGCATGCGCGCTTGAGCTGGGCCGTTGCTGTGCTGGCGTTGACGGGCGCGGCCGTAATGGTGACAGACTTGAGTTTGCGGGGCGTGGCGCCGCACGCCGCGGACGGCGTGTCGATGTTCGCGGCTCCGCTTATTGCTGCGCTCGCCGCGCTCTGCGCTCTGGCGGGAGGGGGCGCGCTGCGCGAACTGGGCGCGCGGGCGGCGCCGTTGGCAATGGCGCTCGCGCTTTGCGTGGCGGGCGGTTGGATGTTCTCGTTGATCGCGGTCGATTGGATCGGCTTTGCGGTGGCGGCGGAATTGGCTTGGCTGGCAGGCGCGGGGCTTGTCGCGATAGCGGACGTCAATCGCGGTGCGTTGAACGGGGCGCTG
>JAEWNX010000294.1 GCA_023461135.1 Pseudomonadota bacterium | reverse complement strand
CCCGGGGGTTCCCCCGGGGCCCCCTGGGGGGGGGGGGCCGGGGGGGCACGCGCGTTCCGGGTGAGACTGCTGAGCGAAGAGGCCTAAGGCGCCGCCCCCTCGCGGCGAGCATCACGCTCCTTGCGGCGTTGACGGTCGCGTATCTTTACGTGCCGCTCCCCGCGCCGCACGTCGCGGCCGCCACCGCAGGCGATTGCGTCGAACTGCACCTCTATTCCAACGGCTATCACAGCGACATCGGCGCGCCCGCGTCGCTCTTCCCGGAAAATCATCCGCTGCGGCGCTTATATCCTGAAGCGGAGAGTCTGTTGATCGGTTGGGGCGACGAAGCGTTCTATCGCTCGGACGGCACGAACCTTTGGCTTGGCTTGGTCGCGCTCGCGCCCATGGGCGCCAGCACACTGCACGTCACCTACAACGCGCCCGCAGCCTCGGCCTATCTCGGCCCGACGGACGATATCGCCATCGGCGTCAGCCGCGAAGGCGCTCAGCGCTTCGTCGCCTTCATTGACCGCGCGCTCATCCTGGACGAGGCCGGCGCCCCGATCCGCATCGCCGACGGGAAGGTTGTCGGCCGCTCGTCCTTCCTGCGTGCACGGGGCTCGTTCCACCTGTTTCACGTCTGCAACCAATGGATGGCCCGCGCGCTCCGCGCCGCCGGCGTCGATGTCAACGCTCGCGCCGCCTGGTTCGCCGGCCCCCTCGTGCGTCAGGCGCGGAGCAGGGGCCTGACGGCCTGCGCCTCGCTGCCGCCGACCTAGGGAGCCGCGGATCGCGCGCTACCACTCACGCCCGAGTCAGCCCAAATTGGCTGTGAAATGAGCGCCCAACCCGCCTCCGCACCCGCAAGCCGGCCGAGCCAAGCCGACATCGTCTATCTCGGCCTGCTGGACGACATCCTGCAAAATGGCGTCGACCGCGGCGACCGCACCGGCACTGGCACGCGAGGCGTGTTCGGGCGTCAGTTGCGCTTCGACCTGGGGCAGGGCTTCCCGCTGCTCACCACCAAGAAGCTGCACCTGAAGAGCATCATTCTCGAACTGCTCTGGTTCCTGCGCGGCGACAGCAATGTGCGCTGGCTGCAGGAGCAGGGCGTCACGATCTGGGATGAGTGGGCCAACGAAGAGGGCGAACTCGGCCCCGTCTACGGCAAGCAATGGCGCTCCTGGGAAACCAAGGATGGCCGCGTCATTGATCAGATCGCCAACGTGGTGCAGTCGATCAAAACGAACCCGAACTCACGCCGCCACATCGTGTCCGCGTGGAATCCGGCCGAGGTCGATCAGATGGCGCTGCCGCCCTGCCACTGCCTGTTCCAGTTCTTCGTCGCCGACGGAAAACTAAGCTGCCAACTTTACCAGCGCAGCGCCGACGTTTTCCTCGGCGTCCCGTTCAACATCGCCAGCTACGCGCTGCTGACGCAGATGATGGCGCAAGTGACGGGGCTGAAGCCGGGCGATTTCGTCCACACCTTCGGCGACGCGCACCTGTACCACAACCATTTCGAGCAAGCGCGCACGCAGCTCTCACGCACGCCATACGCCCCGCCGCAAATGCTGATCAATCCGGAGCGCAAGGATATTTTCGGCTTCGAGTACAGCGACTTCAAACTCGAAGGCTATCACGCGCACCCGACCATCAAAGCGCCGATCGCGGTTTAAGCGAGGGCCGGCGCCGGTCAGGGGCGCCAAGTGCGCGTTCGCTCCGACCCTTCCATGAACGCACGACCGTCCGCGTGGCTAATTACCAGGCGGTCGTTCGCGGTGTGATTTGGGCACATGGTGGGAAGCGGAAGACGCGCCACCGGCGCGCCCAGAGTAATGGCGAGTTCAATCGAAGCGCCTGCGAAGTCGTCACTCGTATCGAAGGCATTGTCGATCATCGGCGATGTGAACGAGATGATACGCGCGCCCGCCGCCGCATTGTACGGAAGCCTCTGCGTGTAGCGGACGCTGGGAAGGTTTCTGCCGTTGGAGCTGATGACGATGAGTTCAACATTCGAATAGATCGCATACGCCCACGGGCCGGCCCCTGCGTTAACGACCTCAAAACTGAACTGCATCTGTCCGGGCCGCTCGCCCTTGGTGATCGTAAGGCTTTGAATCGCCGGATCGGCGCAAATGAGCCGCGCGTTCACCGGCGGCCTTATCGGCGTGATGTTCGGCGTTTGCGCCATAACGCCATTCGTTGCGATCAACACGAGTGCGCATGCGCCGGCGACCATTCGTAGCATGGGACCCTCCCAACCTCGCGTGCGGAGCCTACCGACCAAAGGCGTTGAAGTCATCGTTCAGGATGACGAAGCGCGAAGCCGTCGCTACAGCACCTGCGTGCCTACCAAACTCGCCCTCGTCGTTGCCGTTACGAAGAACGGCGTCATCGGCCGCGATCTGCCGAGTCGCGTCGTCTGTGGCTAATTGCGGCGCGTCCGAGACGGCAATGATGGGGCGATCGAAAGCTGATACACCATAGGTCATATGAAACCCCGCGAACTCCTCGCCACAGCACAAATCCCCGGCGGGGAGGAGTTGCGCCTCTTCAAGCGCGACACTGATTTCATCATTGCCCTCGGCGGCAATGAGTTGATGTCGAGCCGGTCAAGCGGCTCAGAAGAAGCGCTCGCGCTCATGACATGCGACCGCCTCCAAACCGAAGCGCCGCATCTACTCATCGGCGGCTACGGCATGGGCTTCACGCTTCGCGCCGCGCTCGCGCGCCTCGGCCCGCAAGCCCGCATCACCGTCGCCGAGCTTGTGCCGGAAAATATCGACTGGGCGCGCGGGCCGATGGCGGCGCTCACCGCCGGCTGCCTCGACGATCCGCGCGTCGAACTCGCCATGCGCGATGTCGTTCGCGTGATCCGCAACGCCAGCCGTGCTTACGATGCGATCCTGCTTGACGTCGACAATGGCCCGGACGGCCTCACGCGCGCCGACAATGAGGAACTCTATTCCACGCATGGCTTGATGGCGGCGAAGGCGGCGCTGAAGCCCGGCGGCGTGCTGGCGATCTGGTCCGCCGCACAGGATGAGCGCTTCGCGCGCCGCTTGAAGCACACGGGCTTTCAAGTCGAGGAAGTCATGGTGCGCGCAGGCCGCGGCGGCAAAGGCGCCCGGCACATCATCTGGTTCGCACGGGTCTGATCGTTCCAACCCTCTTCCCCGAGAAGGGAAGAGGGGGTCTAAGAAGGTCGCGTGACTCATCCCAGACTCACCCTCGTCGTCGCTATCGCGAAGAACGGCGTCATTGGCCGCGACGGCGATCTGCCGTGGCG
>JAEWNX010000293.1 GCA_023461135.1 Pseudomonadota bacterium | reverse complement strand
GCATAACCGCCAGGGCCTGGCGTATCGCGGCGCATGAGCCTGAAGCGGTGGGTAGGATGGCGGGCTGCGATTGCTTCTACGATCGCCATGCCGCCATCTGTAGAGGCGTCGTCAACCACGACGATTTCGTCCACGGCCGAGGTTTGCGCCACCGCCGAATTCAGCGCGCGCTCGATAAAGCCCGCTTTGTTGTGCAGGGGGACAACGGCGGCAATGGTCGTCATCGCGGGCGCCCGCATGCAAGCACGTGCTCGTAGACTCGTTCCAGTTGTTGAGCGCCTGCCTGCAACGAGAAGCGCTGCCTGCACGTCTCGACGGCGGCGGCCCCGTATGCGCGCCGCAGCCCCGGCCGCAGGACCAGCTTCTTCAGCGCCGCGACAAAGCCGTTGAAATCGTCCGGATCCACCAACTCGCCCGTGCGCCCCGGCAGGACTGCCTCCGGAATGCCTGCGACGGAGGTTGCAACAACCGGCACGCCGCACGCCATCGCTTCCAGCACGATCAGCGGAAAGGCCTCCTTGTCGCGTTGCGACGGCAGAGCGAGCACGTCGATCGAGCGCAATAGCGCGGGAACGTCGGACTGAAAGCCGGCATAGCGATAATGATCGTGTACGCCTTCCGCCAGCGCCAGTTCATCCAGCGCCGCCGCATTGCGGCCGCCCGAGAAATCCGCGCCGGCAAACAAAGCCTCCGCCTGCACGCCATCGACGAGAAGGCGCGCGAGCGCGCGGAGCACCCAATCCGGCCGCTTGCGCTCAACGAGGTTCGAAATGAAGCCGATGACAGGGCGTGGGTTCGGCTGCACCCGCTGAACCGGGTGAAAAGTGGCCGTGTCGACGCCGTTATAGATCACCGAAATCGGCGGCGCTTGCTTTCCGGCAAAGCGGACGCGGTTGGCGTTCGACACGAGCACGACGTGCGCCGCAAGGCGCCGAAGCAATGGATCGGCAAAGCCTTGGGGCAATTGCTGATGCACGTGCCATATGAGCGGGATTCGGTAGGGCAAGGCCGCGAAGCCCCAGGCCAGCGCGCTTGAGTCGTCGTGCGCATGAATCAGCGCAGGCCGATGCTGGCGGAGATAGCGCCGTGCAGCGCGCGCCAGCTTCAACCGCTTGAGAGCACGCCGGACCGCGTTGCCGTCGGACGGGTTGGGCCGGTACTGGAAGTGGGTTGCTTCGAATAACGGCGTCGCGGCCACGCCTAGCTTGCGGTGGAGATCAAGCACCGGTCCTTCGCCATTGCAGACCGCCGTGACGTTCCAGCCGCGGCGCTCGGCGAGTTCCTTGGCCAGCCTCGCGCCGATTTTCACCGATCCGCCAATGCCGTCGCGCGAATGCGCCACTAGCACGTGCGGCTTGTCGGGGTGCGCCGGTCGCGCGTCCGCGGGTATAAACTGGACGACCTCGCTCATGGCTGCGCGAGCCTTGCCGATCTGTGGGGCGCGGGCTGCGCCGAGCGTCGGACGGTTTTCATGCGAAGCGCTGCAAGCCCCAGCAGCGACAGCGGATGCCGCTGGTGCGCGTGCGCAAACTCCAGAAACACCCGCGCGGACGCATCGTCTCCTTCGCGCAAGCGCCACAGTCCAAGGCGGCGCACGGACTTGGCCAGATCGTCGGACGGCGGCATCAGCAAAGCGGCCGCGTTCCCCCACTTCTCCAAAGGGTCGGGCCGTCCCGCCATGCACTGTTCGTGGCAATAAACGGCAAAGTGCGAGAAGCACCGCTGCGCGAGCACGCGCTCTGGCGAAGCCGAAACCGATCCCGGCGCCTTGGCGTAGCGCTGGTAAAGAACGTCCGGCAGGAAAAAGAACCGTGTCGCTCGGCTCATCCGGCAGACCAAGTCGTGATCCTGTGCATAGGTGAAGAAGTCGCGATAGCCGCCGACAGCATCGTAGACGCTGCGCCGGTACATGAGCTCGCCGTGGTGGAACGGGTTGCGAAGCGCAACCAGCCGCGACGCATCGCCATCTATCTGCAGCACGTGCGTGCCGAGCGAGCGTCCGCTTTCGTCAACACGGGCCGTGCCGCAGGCAACCAGCCCAATGTCGGGGCGCCGGTCCAGCACGTGCGCTTGACGCGATAGCCGCTCGGGGTGGCATGTGTCTCCGCTACCCAGCAGCGCAATATACTCGCCGTCCGACCGCGCGATTGCCCGCTTCAGCGCCGCAACGAATCCGATGTTCTCGTGTCCATCGACGCGCGCGCGGCGGCCCGCCGCGTTGCGTAACGCGGCCCGAGTGCCGTCGGTCGAGCCGTCGTCGACCAGGATGATCTCAAGGTCGTCGTGATCCTGTTGCAGCAAGCTCTGCACCGTACGCTCCGCCCAGTGCGCGCGGTTATGAAAGACGCTGATGACCGAGACCTTTGTCATGTCCGGCCGACCCACGCTTGTTCCGCGCGAACGACGGCTGGCTGCGGCTTCGGTATGGCCCGGGCCGGGTTTCCGACGGCGGTATTGTCAGCCGGCACGTCGACGAGCACGACGGCGTTGGCGCCCACGGTGGCGCGATCGCCAATCGAAAGGCTCCCCGCCAGAACCGCGCCCGCGAACAACACGACGTCGTCGCCAACCACGGGATAGGCGCCGCGGCGCCAGTCTCCAATGCGCCGGCCGCCGAGCGTCACATGCTGGTAGATCGTGCAGCCCGCGCCGATGACGACACCTTCGCCGATCACAATTCCGACCGGGTGCGGCAAGCGCAAACGCGGACCGATCTGCGCGCGCGGGCTGATGTAGCAGGCATAGCGGCGCTCGATGACGGCGCAGCAGAAGTCCGCGAAGCTGTGAAGGCGGCGGCGCGTGAAGAATTCGCAAAGACGCCGCCACGCGATGCACCCGCGCCCGCCGCGCGCAACCAGAAGCAGCCAAATGAGACGCGGCCCGAACAGGGCGACGCGCCGGCCGCGATAGAAATCTGCTTCCATGGTTCTGCGCAGCTCGCTCACGACGCGCCTCCACCGATTTCCGCGGCTGGTGCGCCGAACTTGGCTCGAATGGCCCGGGTGACGGATCGGCGAATAGCCACGGCGATGCCCGCCGTTGCCTTGCCGAGCAGCCAAACCGGCGACGTCGCGACGAGCACAGATGCGACAGCTACCAAGAGCGCGCCCGCGGCGCCCAGGATGACGAAATCCGGTACATCGCCGGCGCGCAGGATGTAGACGAGGCCCGCCAACGGCGCCGCAATGATGGCGGTGAGCATCAGCCCGTAACGGTGCACGCCGATCATGGCGCCGGCTCTGGTCTTCGTGCGCGCGCAGGCAAGCGCGGTGATGAGCACGTAGAATATGCCGGCCGATACACTCATGACCGCGCCCAGTGCAATGATCCCGTATTGCACTGCTATAACGCCGCCGCCGATCACCATCGCTGCGTACACGGCTTGGATCAGAACAAGAGAGCGCACCGATCCCGTCGCACGCAGCAGCGATCCGCTCGTCTTGGCGCCCAGCCGGAAATAGCTGGCCACCGCCAGCACCATGAACGGCGGGATCACCGCCGCCCATTGGCTGCCGAGCAGAAAGCTCACAATCTCCGGCGCGAGTAAGACGAGCACCGCGCTCAGCGGCAGCCCGATGGTCGCCGTGAGCGAAGCGGCGGACAGGAACGCGTGCCGCAGCCGCGCTTCGTTGTGCTGGCAGGCGGCCAGCGCGGGGAACATGAGCCGTTCGGCGACGCGCCCATACACGTCCGCCGGCACGCTCATCAGGTGATACGCGCGCCCGTAAAGACCGAGACCGGCTGCGCCGAGAAAGCGCCCAGCGATCACCTTGTCCCCATAGAGCGCAGCAAAGTTCAGCACGCGCGACAGGGAGAAGCCTGTCCCTTTGCTGAGCAGTTGGCGCATGCTTGGGGCATGCAGCATCGGCGCGATGGGCGGGCGGACCAAAATCGACAGCGTAATGGCCTTGATCGACGTCTCCGCCAGCGCGCCGAACGCGAGCGACCAATAGCTCAGGCCGTTGAAGGCGCACAAAGCGCCAATGCCGCCGAAGCCGATCAGCTTGGCCGCGATCTCGACCCCCATGACGCGAGGCGCCTGGAGACGGCGTACCAGCAAGTTCTCCGGCACGACGCCAATGGCCTGCAGCAGAAAGATGAAAGCGAGAACCCGTACTACGCCTTCCACGTGCGCAATGGCGAACAAGCCGGCAATCAAGGGCGCCGCAATCTGCGCGACGATGAAGAAGAGAATCGCGTTGAGCGCAACCAATGTGCCTGCCGTGCGCACATGCTTGCGCGTGAGTTCCGGCAATTGCACGAGCGTGGCGCCGATGCCGATTTCCACGAACAGCTTTGCGAACTGGATGAACACCATCGCCGCGGCGACCACGCCGAATTCCGTCGGCGCCAAGAGACGCGCAAGGATCGCGGTGAAAACGAGTTCGCCCGTCTTTGACACAAGATAGAGCCCGCTCGTCCAGGCGGCGCCGCGCGTGACCTTGCGCTTCAGCCCCTCGACCGGT